>JAJPXW010000315.1 GCA_021205255.1 Burkholderiales bacterium | reverse complement strand
CTTGCGTGCCAAGCAGATGCTTCAGAAAATATTCCTGGCCTTTGCCAGAAGATCCAAGCAAATTACTGCGCCAAACGAATAGAACTCTTGGCCAATTAGCCGGAGCATCCATATCTTCGCAGCAGAAAGTTATTTTGCGCTTCTTTAATTGATCAATAAGATAGTCCGTTGGCTTTTGACCTTTCTGACTTGCTTGGTCGGCGATTTGCGTAGGATTGATGGCCAATTGTGGAGCGCTTGGCAACCAACCCATCATTTCGCTTTGGGTATTAAAGTCTATATAAGCGCCGTGATAAACCTTAGTGTCGGCTAGTGGAGATAGCAAATCCGAAAGAGGAATTTTTTCATAGCGCCATTGATCGGTATGCGCATAGAAATAACTCGTCGCATTCATTTGGCGCAATGCAGGGACCCAATCCTTCCCAAACGAATACTCCGACCATCCAGCTTCAGGTCGTATCTTTTCTTGACCCACGTAATGGCACCATCCGCCACCTGGAACTCCGCAAGTGCCACAAAGTAGAAGCAGAAGAATAATGGAGCGATAAGTGTTATCCGTCTGATACCACTGGTTGACGCCAGCTCCCATGCAAACACATGCCCTACCCTTTGTCTTTGAAGCAGCTCTTGCAAATTCCCTTGCTAAAACAATAGCCTCTTCTCTCCTCACTCCTGTAATGGATTCCTGCCAAGCTGGGGAAAATGGAATATTGTCATCGTAGCTTTTAACGACTTGGCCGCCGAGTCCACGATCGATTCCTAAGAAACTTCCTAGCAAATCAAAGACGGTAGCAACCGGAATCTCCTTGTCACCGACCTTCAAAATTTTCGCCGGCACGTTTCTTTTCATTATGGATTGGTCGGCCGTAGGATTACCCTCGAAACCCGGGATGGATCTTCCTCCAAAATAAGGGAAATTTACTTCGGCGTTTAGATCGTAGGAATCGAGAAAAGAGAGTTTCGGTTTAATTGGCTTTCCCGTATTGCCGTCAACCTCGTTAAGGTTCCATTTACCCTCGTCTTGACCAGGCTTCTGCCCCCAGCGAAATCCCATTGAACCTTGAGGGATGGCAGGTTGCCCACTTAACTCATCCCAAACCGCTGTTTTCCATTCTGGATTATTAGCTCCAGGTATATCTATTAAGTCGCACTGTCGAAGTGTCCTTCCTGGGACGTAGCCTGACTCCGTCTTATCGAGCATTACCAGAATTGGTAAGTCGGTAAAGTCCCGAACATATTCAGTAAAGTAAAGATCAGGCGTCTTGTAGTGGAACTCATTAAAAATGACGTGTGCTACCGCCATTGCAAGAGCCGCATCGGTAGCTTGCTTAGGATGAATCCACCAATCGGCGTCTTTTGTCACTTCTACGTAGTCAGGACAAACATTTACTACTTTTGTACCGTTATATCTAGATTCAGTAAGGAAGTGGGCATCAGGAGTTCTTGTCATTGAGAGGTTAGTGCCCCACACAATGACATAGTTGGAGTAATACCACGCTTCGGATTCCGGTACGTCAGTTTGCTCTCCCCACGTCTGAGGCGAAGAGGGAGGCAGGTCGCAATACCAATCGTAAAAGGAGAGAGGCGCTCCACCCATTAATGCAAGATATCTAGTGCCCGCTCCATAAGAAACCATGGAGTAGCCGGGAATAGGAGAGAAGCCTGAAATTCTGTCAGGTCCATACTTGTCAATGGTATATAAATTCGAAGCCGCAACAATATCTAGCGCTTGATCCCAAGTGCAACGAACTAGACCTCCTAAACCTCTAACGGAAGTATAGGAAGAACGCTTTTGGGGATCTTCAACAATAGATTTCCATGCCTGAAGTGGATCTAGCGTTTTTCTAGCTTCTTCCCACGAGTCAAGTAATTCAGCCCTGATAAGTGGGTGTTTAATTCTGGAAGCACTATATAGATACCAAGAGTAACTAGCGCCTCTAGGGCAGCCTCTTGGTTCGTGATTTGGGACCCCAGGTGGTGTTGGAGGATAGTCCGTTTCCTGGGTTTCCCAAACAACAATTCCATCTTTTACATAAACTTTCCAGCTACACGATCCTGTGCAATTGACTCCGTGGGTCGAACGGACAATTTTATCGTGCGCCCATCTATCTCTGTAAGCGGCTTCCCAACCTCTATCCTGAGAAGTAATTTCACCCCAGCCATCTGAATAAGAGCCTTTCTTCTTTCTGAAGAACAAGGAGCCTTCCATCATTTTTGTCATTCTTAACTCCAGAAGCCCTTAAAAATTAACAAAGATCAGGTGCGCCTTTTCTATCGTAGTAATAAATATTGATAATCAAAATGGCGATGAAGATTGCCGTAGTGACCGCAAACATGGTCGCAGGATTAGTCTGAGCAAGTAATGCACCGATGGTAAAGGGGCCGTATGCACCGATGGCCGATGTCCAGCCAACCACTGCACCGCCTTGAATTGGTGGGAAGAGGACGGCCATTTGCTCTGTAGTCGAAGCATTGCCAACGCCTGTCCAGAAGAAGATCCAGAACATGATCATTAGCCATATCCAAGCGCCTTCCACGGTTGTTGGCTTATAGAACCACAATCCTAAAAGTCCGGCAATACAACACACCGACATAATGCTAGTGACACGTCCGCCTCTAATTTTGTCGGCAACCCCGCCAGCCAATACTCTAGAAAGAGCACCGATGACAGGACCTAACCATGCTAGCGCTACTGCGCTCGGAGCACCTGGAATATCAGCAAAGGTTCTTTGACCTAGCAATGCCAACTGGGCACCAAGACCTGCGAAAGTGGCAAAGGTTCCATAGTAGAAAAGAGTCATGAACCAAGTATGTTTATTACTGAAAATCGTCAACTGTTGCTTGAAGTGTGATTTCACTGGAACAGAACGCAAGCAGATCCAGGACAAAATTGCCACAATAAGAACTAAAGGAATCCAGACCCAAGCTGCATTCTGCAACCAAACGTCCGAAGTTTTGCCATCAGGCATATGGAGAATTTGCGGAGCTCCTAGAATTCCAAAGAAGCTAAATCCAATAACTAGTGGAGTGACAAATTGGACTAGACCGGTACCAAAGTCCGAAAGTCCGCCTTGGACTCCTAGAGCAAAGCCTTTTTCCGATTTCGGAAAGTAGTAATTAGTACTTGCCATCAATCCGGAGAACGTTCCTCCACCTATACCGCTTAAAAGGCTGAAGAAAAGAAGCAGCCAAAAAGGAGTGTCTACGTTCATTACTGCGTAGATCCAGCAAAAGAACGGAATAAGCAAAAGGAAAGTAGAAAAAGTCACTAGAAAGCGAGTACCGACAATTGGAGGTAGAAACGTCCAGAAAATACGAAGCGTCCCTGCTGACAGACCGACCATTGCAACTAGCCAGTAAAGTTGTCGATGATCAAGTGAGAAACCAATTTCATTAAGCCGGGGGGCTAAGGAAGGGACAAGGAACCATGCGCAAAAGCCGAACGTCAAGCTGAAGGTGCTTAGCCATACAGTTGTCCATGCGAGACGTTTGTTCCATTCGGCTGGATTGTTTGGATCCCATACTTTTATATCGGGCATTTAAATCTCCTGCATTTTCTAGGTGTTAATGCTAATCCAAACATTTAAATCGTTGGCTGTTAGAAAGCAAATCTAAAGCTTAAAGTAACTTATCCCGATAACTAATTTATTGATATTCCGAAGAAATTAAGAGAAAGCCAATTTGAGCACCGAAACTGATACTCCGAGAGTTAGATTTATAAAAGCCCTCCATTAAATGGGGTAAACCCCGAATTTAAATCTACTCAAAAATGGATAGTCCATAGGGTTTAGGTAAATAAAGACCAGGGAGCGGTATGAGGAAGATAGGAGAGTTCAACTCATCGCCATCCAAAACAGAAGCGACAAAAACTCTTATTCAATCTAAGTGGTAGGAGGAAAAGAGAACTTGCTCTTTAATGAACTATGCCGTAACAACCAAATTAGGCCAAATAATGTAACTAATTGCAAACCATGGAGAAGGCTTAATCCTTTACTAATCAACTATCTTTTATCGAATATACCCATAAGAGCTAGCCCCATAACCCACTCGCTAATTTTTGTTAAGTAGTTATACCTAAGACTAGATTCTTTTACTGATTCTCTCGAAATTTATCCTAAAAATGGCAACAGGGGTGTGATTGATAAT
>JAJPXW010000009.1 GCA_021205255.1 Burkholderiales bacterium | reverse complement strand
GGATGCCCGGTGGGCTTCAACCGTCTTGATCGAAATGCCAAGATCGGAGGCTATCTGTTTATTGAGGCGACCACTAACGATGCGCTCAAGCACATGCTGTTCACGTGGGGTAAGTTTGCTAAGTAATGCGTCATTCATAGAACGGCGCTCAGCTTTTATTTTTCTCTGCCGTGCTTCTTGGAGCATCTTCTCCACAAGTGAGCGGAGGGCAGCTTGGTCGAATGGTTTTTCAATAAAGTCAACGGCGCCTTTCTTTAACGTCGAAACTGCCATTGATACATCGCCATGTCCGGAGATAAATATGATGGGGATATCACATTTACGTGCGATTAGGTGTTCTTGAACTTCAAGGCCGCTCATGCCTGGCATTCTGACATCGAGTACTAGAACGGCAATTGCGTTCGGGTCAAATTTTGCCAAAAACATTTCGCCGCTGTCGAATAGCTCGACGCGGTAGCTAGAAGCTTCAAGAAGCCATTTAAGTGAATCTCTCACCGCCTCATCGTCTTCGACGATGTAGACCACACCCAATGCTTCGGGTGATTCTTGAGAGAAACTTTTGGATGACATTTGAATCATCTTTTGCCTTTCCCATAAGTTGCGTTGCAAAGGCTTCTTGGAATCTGGAGTAGATGGGTATTACAGATCACAAAAAGTGGTTATTTGAATTATACACGACAAAAAATATCCCCGCTTGAAAACCCTGTGTCCAATTTGATTTTCAATATTCTTCGCAACATTATCTAACAAAAGCCTTTATAACATATCTAGTTGATTTTATTTGGGATTAGCTACCTTGAGTTCGAAACTGAAAATTGTGCCACTGTCCACGTTGTCCTGGATATTTAATCTGGTGTTATGAGATTCGGCAATAGTTTTACATGTACTAAGACCGAGGCCTAGGCCAGTTTTTTTAGTCGAGAAGAAGGGAGTAAATAAACTGGCTTTGATCGTGTCGCTTATGCCGGGTCCATGGTCGGAAACGGACATCTTTACCATATCGCCGTGTTGGACAGCGCTAACTGTTACTGTCTTATCCTTTGCTCCACTTTCAGTGATGGCTTCAGCGGCATTTCTTATAAGGTTCATCAGGATCTGTACTATCTGAACAGGATCGCACATTACTTCCGGCATCTTCCTTGGCTTGTCGCAGACGACTTTAATTCCAGGATACTTCTTCTCAATGAGCATTCCAAGCTCAGTAATATCGGTAAAGATAGTATTAAGGGGTGTAACTTCTAGAAGGGTGGAGCGGCGCTTTGCAAACGAGCGGATGTTTTTAATAATCTTATCGATACGGCTAGCCTGAGTGGCTATCTTCTTATAAATTTCCAATGCTTGGTTCTTATTGATTTGCGGCGCACTTCCCATCACTTCGATAGCTGTGTTGGCATAGGCCAGGATAGCGGTAAGCGGCTGGTTTATCTCATGGGTGATCGTGGAGGCCATTTCACCTAATGTCACGAGACGAGAGGAGTTTTCCAATTTAGTGGACTGTTCGGCGACCGTCTTTTCGGCTTCTTTCTTATCCGTAATGTCCAAAGCTAATTGCAAAGTCACATGAGATCCTCCGGGAAGGGTGACTCTGGACTCAGTTACAGAAAACCACTTAGCTAGGCTTTCTACCCATACGTCGCCATTGCGCAAGCCTTCGGGATTGAACGGCTCCTTAAAGGCTTTGGAAATAACTTCATGGCCATGGACAGTGGCTCCTAGCTCTCTTTTATAGGTGGAATTCCTGATGCCAAGGATATTGCCAGATGGTTTGTGAGTTACTACTGAAATTGCGCTTTGAACTGAGTCGAGAAGTTTTTGGTAGGATGAAATGACATCGTTTATTAGGGTCTGTGCCTTAAAGTCGAAAGTGTTGTCACGAATTAGATATATCCACCCTATACGGAGCATATTAGTGGAATAGAAAGGAGAGGCCAGAAGAGCTCCTTTAAGAGTCTCACCATCTTTCCGAATAATGTCGAAATCAAACTGATAAGGGAAGTCTTCTTCAGTTAAATGACCAGTACTCAGGACTTCAGATGGCAATGGTGTATTTTCAGCCCAGAAAGGATAGGGGACGACTTTCCCTAATAATTCTTCCTCACTGTAGCCAGTCAGATAAGACACCATGGAGTTGACATAAAGGATCTTCGAGGAAGTATCCGTAATAAGAATTCCGATTTTTAATGAGAGTTCAATGGCTCTAAGCAAGTTGATTTAGTCAGTTGCGGTTTCTAAATCCTTTTGGTTTTGTTTAATCTTTTTATTAAGGAAAAAGAGCAGCATTAATAGGAAGAGAAGCAGAATGCCTAGCCAAAACAACAGTGGACTGGCCAAAATAATCGGCGTGTCCACAATATTGCATCCGTATAACTGAATGGAAGGGGGAAGTGGTTCGGCCGGCCTTATATAGCTTGGAATTGTGAAGTCGTCGACTGGACTATAAGGGGAATTTCCAGCAATTTGGTCAAATCCATGCATCAAACTGAAATCGAATTCCGACTTCAGATAGTTCGGAATTGAAGAAGCTAACAGCTTCGTTAAGGAGATCCTGACAAGAAAGCCGTATTCAGTCTGATCCATCTTGAATGGTAAAATAAAAGCAACGTTTGAAGATGGATCTCCAACTAGATGAAAATAAGAACTGATAGTTATGCGGTTGGATCGGAAGGCGTCTTTCAGAGCATCTCTGATTGCGGCTGGATAGTTTAGGTAATCGAAATGGATAGCGTCCGTCTTAGCGGGGTCTTGTGTGGTTATAGTTTGAAGCCCTCTACCGTTATGGTCTATTAAACGGATTAAATCGGCATCTGGATTAGCGTTCAAATAATCGTTGGCAAACTTTTCGAAGTCTAGTGGGTGATTCCCTTTTTGTTCTATTTGCGCAATAACTCCTGAAATCCCTGAGCTAGCGTTTGTTATATGCAACTCTATATTCTCAGCGACAATAGAAGTGCTTTTAATTAAATTGGTCCTTAGTATTGTCTCGTTATTGGACTTAATGTCTATATACAGAGCTGCAAAAATAACAACCAGGAGCACTGCGATAGCCCAAATGAAATGCGTATTCGCTCCCGAGTGCGGAATTCCAGTCTTGAAGAATGAAAGTAGGGATTTGAAGCGTCCTACAAATTTAGACGGGTCAGAGGAGAAACGTTGTATTGAGTTCATTTGCCACCATTTTCCAGCAAGCCATTAGTTGACTTGGGCCACTCGTAAATCTAAGCGATAGTACGCTTAATGTGCCTTTTAAAGTGTCTAGGCTCTTATTCAGAATACTAAAGGTTGGCAGTATCAAAAGTACGTATTTTTGTGTTTGTCACAATAGGGTATACGGGTTTTTCAGAGATCCCGCCGCTAATCAGCGATTGCTGCTATAGCGCTTTTCAACTTTTTCAAATTTCGGATTAAAAATTCCCAAGTTGCGTAAGTAGCTGCATTAAAGGAGGAAAATTCGCATTCCATTGTTAAAATCGTACTTTGAAGGTCTAGCTACCTAGGAGCTAGCACGTCCTCTGAAAAGCACAGGCTATGGATATTAATCAGAGTTTTTATCCAATGGATTTGGATTAGAAATTGGCCAGTCCGCCAAGGAGCGCGTGTAGCTTCTTCTCATACAGAAAAACGGAAGGAACAAAGATGGATTTACAGAGTGAATTAAAAGCCAAGGCTGCCGCCGCTGCGGTCGACTACGTGAAGGAAGATGAATATCTTGGCGTTGGAACAGGTACGACAGTAGGATTTTTTATTGCTGCACTGGCTTTATCCGGCAAGAGAGTAAAAGGATGCATTCCTTCTTCTAACGCAACCGCCCAGCAGTTGTTGGCCTTTGGAGTTCCAGTATGTGAACTTAACGATATCCCTTCTCGCATTCCTGTCTATGTTGACGGTTGCGATGAAATTGACCATAACTTCAATATGATTAAAGGCGGAGGTGGAGCATTAACTGGTGAAAAGGTTATTGCTCAGGAATCCGATGAATTCGTGTGCATTGCTGACGAATCCAAACTTGTAAATAAGCTTGGTGCTTTCCCACTTCCAATCGAAGTGTTGCCTAAAGCGGTTTCTAGCGTTACGCATGCGCTCGAAAAAATGGGTGGCAAAGTAACTGTTAGAGATTTCAAGACAGATAACGCCAACAAGATTATTGACGTGACAGGACTGAACTTTGA
>JAJPXW010000029.1:227-4181 GCA_021205255.1 Burkholderiales bacterium | reverse complement strand
ACGTTTATGATGCCGTTTTCAGGCCACGCCCCAGTGGATGAAAATTTTCATGGACTAGGTTTTGAAGAAATTGCAGCCTCGTTTTTAAGAGTTGCTATCTAATTTTAAAATTTTCTTAAAAAACCACTTATGAAGCTTCTCTGGGCGTTTCACCCGCAAAAATGAAAATTTATCTTGAGGATGGGCAGTTTTTATGGCTTCGGCGACTATTTTTCTAAGGGTTATCTCGTAAGAGTGAAATTCTCACCTAAACCCTTATGCCGCCTTGCCGCCACCCCATGAATGAAAATCTTCTGCATTTATCCACAATCTATTGGATATAGAAGGAAGCTGTTTTTTCTAAGCGTTAACACGTAAGGGTGAAATTTTCATGCAAAACCATTTATGCCGCCGCGCCGCCACCCACAACAATGAAAACTCTTTTTTCACTTATCCCAGCAGCTGTGTAGGACTATGGGATCGATTTTTTCTAAGGGTTATCTCGTAAGGGTTGGAATTTTCATCTAAAAGTTGCCTTCATGCTTATAGGGAAATTCTATGATCCCCTCCTTCACCGAAATACCTGAAACCGTAGCTTCGGCGTTGTTGGTGTGGTCTTTTACTCCAGCGTAGAGCAAAATGGCAAAAGTATCCGACTGGTTCTTTGGCACTGTGAAAATCCACTTCTGCTGATCCGATGAATTGGCGTTGAAATACCGGTTGAGGACTGGGCGGCCTGTAGACAAGTTCTGAAGCGACATCTGCACAAAAAGATCCCGGCTTCTTTTCAATTCGGTTCCATCCACTGTCACGGTGTAGGTCTTGCCAGGCATAAGATCAACTCCCAGAGCTTCGAACTTGTCCTTGGCCTTGGCCGGGGCGGATACGGTCAAATTCCCTTTCCAGAGGGCAGGTTCTTTGGGATTTGTAGCCGCCAATTCTTTTTCATAAGCGGAAATTCCATAGTCGAGGAATTTTGGTTCGTAGATGAATTCGGTGTTCACAAGCAAAATGACAATGTCGGGCTGGATCTCCTCGATAAACTGTGCCATCGATCCATCCTCATAGACGCGGACTTCAACGCTGCAGGTGCCCTGAAACTGCGTGGTCAGGAAATAGTGGAAAGTCCTCCTAAACGAATCTCCCAGAAAAAGTACTCTTTGCTTATTAGGAGCTTTGGAGTTGGTGACGACTTGAATGGGTCTCTGGCCGTCAAGGTAGGTCGCATGCGGATTGTTGCGGAAATAGTCCCGCTTGCTGACATACTCCCAGGACAACGGGCTCTTGTTGTATTTCCAGTCCGTGCTCCTAATCCCTAACACGTTGTAGGCGTAGTCGGTAGGAAACTTCGGCGTAAAAATAGTAATGTCGTCGGTGCCCGCAAACCACTTGCCGACGCTCTGTCCGTGTGAACCGAGAAACCACTTTTTGTAGACATTAGCGTTGTAGTTGCCGATATCGAGCCATTCTTTCTTGTAGGTCAAACCAAGCTTCTCGGTAAGAAGGGCCATAGCTTTTTGCGAAGCTTTGAAGGCCGCTTGCGGCATCCAATGATGGTCGGTTCTGAAAAAGACCTTGTCGGTGCCCCAGCCGTCTTTTTGGAACTCGCTATCCATGTCTATGGCCCAGATTCCTCTCTTATGCAGTTCGGCGATGAGCTTGGCCGGATAGGTGCGGGACGGATCTCCGTAGCCTTTGGCGAACTTGACGTCGTGCATTGAGTTTTTGTTCGGAGCAAGGACATAGAGGAATTCAATTCCCCTTTTCTTCAAGAAATTGTTGATAAGTTCTATCTTGTCTGCCGTTGCCCGCATGTTGCCAGGCGCAGGCTTAAAGACCGTCAAGTGGCCGTTCCCCAATCTTTGCACCTTGTTGTGCGTATGGAGGCCAAGTTTTCTTGCCAGCAGCCCGTTCATGTCGATGAAACCGAATTTTCCATAAAAGTTTTTTTGCAAGGTTTCATCGAACTTGTTTGAAAAGTTCTGCATGTCCTTCCAAGTCAGCTTCGTGTTCTGAACGCTTTTTTGGACTCGTCCGTCGTAGCTCATGAAAGCGAACCAAGCGATAAAGGCAAAGAGAACGAGGATAGGAATGGCGTACGCCCAATTGCCTTGTGCGGAAAAGAATTTATCCCTTAACTTGAATTTCATGGATTAAAAGCTAGGGTAGCGAGAGACGCACTCTTTTGACTAATAGTCAATTTCCAGTAGAAGCTGCGGTTGTCAAGCCAGTCCATTGCGCAATTGTCTTCATTATTTTTATTGTTCAAGGCCTGAAAGTTTATACGAGCTCATTCTTTTTTTGAGAATTCGTCAACTCTCTGACATAAAAACAAACCAAGTAACAAAACGGGTCACACCTTGCTTTCTAAGATTGCAACATCTTTTGCGCCTATTGACCATGAAGCAATAGGTTTTTAATTTAGAGGGAACTCGGCTAACTCAGAAACGCTCTATCCGAATATCCAGTGGCTTTACTTAACAAGACTAGCGTAGTCTTGACAACCAATTTCATAACCAAGTTCGCAGGCTTTCCCATAGAACTCCGCAGCCTTGTCCAGAGACTTTTTCACTCCTTGGCCATTAAAGTAGAGGTAACCCATCGACCAACAAGAAGCACTGAAACCTAGAGCACAGCCCTTTTCGAAATACGTAGACGCTTCCTTATAGGAGCGCTTAACTCCGTCACCGTCGAAATAAAGGAAACCTAGACGGTTACAGCCTAACCCTGCTCCCATTTCGCAGGCCTTTTCGTAGAGTTCCAGTGCCTTTTGAAGCGAAGGTTCAACACCCTTACCTTTCTGATAAGAGACACCAAGATTGGCGCAACCAGCGCCTGCTCCGAGGTTACAGGCTTTTTCGTACAGCTTATTCGCGGATTTGTACGATTTTTTTACTCCATTACCCGTGTCATATAAAAGACCAAGATTGTTGCAAGCTATTCCGTTTCCTTCATCACAACCCTCTATCGCAAGCTCCTTGGCTTTTCCTAAAGATTTAGGAACTCCTTTTCCGTTTTCATAAAGAGGCGATAGATTAGCGCAACCATCGGAATCCCCTAGATCACAACCTCTTCTGAAACTCTCTGCCGCTTTTAAATATGATTGCGGAGTTCCTTTGCCTTTAAGATATAGAAGGCCTAGATGCGTACATCCAGGAGCAAATCTGGCGTTGCAGCTTTTTCTCGCATATTCGAAAGCCTTTTCGTCGTCTTCATTATCGTATAGCGAACTAAGTACGGCCATTGCCGTCCCATCTCCAAGAGCTGCGGCTTTTTCGAAATATTCTTTCACTTTAGTCGAGGAACGCTCAACACCAGTTCCTGTGTTGTACATTCCTCCCACTTTTCTGCAACCTAAAGGATCGTTGAGTTCGCAGGCTTTCTTAAAGAGACGAAAAGCTTTTTCTAGGGACTTGTCCACGCCCTCGCCTTCTTCATACAATGCTCCAAGAAACAAACATCCCATCGATTCCTTCAATTCACAACTTTTCTCGCCGTACTTTAGGGACTTGGGAATTGATTTTTCCGCACCTCTAGCAGTGTAGTAGGCAACGCTTAGATCAAGACAAGCCAAACCGGAATTAGAATCGCACCTCTTTTCCAATTCTTGGATTTCGCTTGCCGCACAGTTGGCCGACAGCAAACCTGCCACTGTGCAGGCAACGAGCAGAAGTTTCATATTGATCCCTATCTGGAAGGAGAATGGAGAAGCAAAAATTCTAAGGGGCGGTAATAGACAAAAAATATTGGTTTTCTCTTGAAATTTTCAATGTGGCATTGCAGACAGGGCTGTTCATTGAGGGAATCCTTTGTCCGATACAAACAATGGTAGTACCGAAGAACCATAGTTGGATTTAAGTCATTTCTACAGAAGTTGCATTCGTGCTTTCAATTTTTGTAATGCTTTTGTCCAAAGGCCCTATTTAAAAGTTTGCCCCTGGCTTGTAACTCTCGGGAAATTATTTCCTCTGTTTC
>JAJPXW010000029.1:0-217 GCA_021205255.1 Burkholderiales bacterium | reverse complement strand
CCTTTAAAGTCCTTGAAGTGAATCACCCCTCCGATTAGTAAATTTGATCCAGGTCTGATTCAACGAAAAATCGGTACTTCAAGCATCTCCAACAGCCACTTCTTTCGTAAAGAAGAAACTTCTTCTTGGCTACCCCTCCTCCCTTTCAAGGAAGATGCATGGGAAATCCAATCCCACGTACTAAGTGAAATGAAATTGATTAAGGAATAGAGTGAGT
>JAJPXW010000122.1 GCA_021205255.1 Burkholderiales bacterium | reverse complement strand
ATATCTTTGTATCTATGACTAGGTAAGGTGTTTAGCAATGAAGATCCATGAGTATCAAGCCCGGCAGATACTGAAAAGTTTCGGTGTTCCTGTCCCGGCTGGCGATGTCGCTATTTCGGCACCACAAGCACAGAAAATTGCTCAAGAAATAGGAGGTAACGTTTGGGCCGTTAAAGCCCAGGTGCACGCCGGCGGTAGAGGAAAGGCCGGCGGTGTTCGTATAGCTCACTCCTTGGAAGAAGTCTACGAAATTGCATCAGCTCTCATTGGCTCTCGGCTTGTAACTCATCAGACCGGTCCGCAAGGAGCTCCCGTAGAAAAAGTCCTGATCCAACAAGGCGTAGCTATTGATAAGGAGTTCTATGTCAGCTTCCTAATTGATAGAGAGCAGCAATGCCCAATCCTATTGGCCTCCACTGAAGGCGGAGTCGATATTGAAAAAGTTGCTGCCGAGACTCCTGACAAAATTATCAGGATGAATCTGGATTCGGAAACTGGATTAACGGAAAAGCAAGCTGAGGAAGCCGCCGATAAACTCGGCTTTACCGATAAGGATCAGAAAGCAAAGGCCGCTAAAGTCCTGTTAGGTCTAAGCAAGACATTCCTTAGCATGGACTGCTCACTAGTCGAGATTAATCCACTTATCCTTACAAAGGCTGGGGATGTATTTCCGCTTGACTGCAAGATGACTTTTGACGATAACGCACTCTTCCGTCATACCGAACTTGGAGATTTAGTTGATCCTTCTCAAGAAGAGCCAACGGAATTGGAAGCACACCAGGCGGGTCTGCAATATATACAGCTCAAAGGAAATATTGCCTGTCTAGTAAATGGAGCCGGATTGGCCATGGCAACTATGGACACAATTAAGCTCTTTGGTGGCGAGCCTGACAATTTCTTGGATATTGGCGGAGGCGCAAGCGTCGAGAATGTCACTGCCGCTTTTAAGATCATGCTTTCCAAGCCAGAAGTCAAAGTTATTTTGGTCAATATCTTTGGTGGCATCATGAAATGCGATGTCATCGCTTCCGGCGTAGTGGAAGCTTGCCGTAACGTAGACCTTAACATTCCTCTTGTAATCCGCATGAAAGGTACAAACGAAGATATAGGCAAGGAAATATTGAGAAACAGCGGATTAAAGATCATTCCAGCTGAAACTTTAGGCGAAGCTGCCAAGACAGCTGTTCGGTTGGCTAGAGGAGAGTAGAGATGAGCATTCTTGTTAATAAGAACTCCCGTGTAATCACTCAGGGCATGACGGGTAAAACCGGCCAGTTCCATACACGCATGTGCCGTGAATATGCATTTGGAAGCGACTGCTTTGTTGGTGGTGTCAATCCTAAAAGAGCCGGGGAAGAATGGGAAGGTATTCCTGTCTTCGGTACTGTAAAGGAAGCCAAGAGAAAGACCGATGCTAACGTTTCTGTGATTTACGTACCACCAGCTGGAGCGGCAGGAGCAATAAAAGAAGCTTCTGATGCTGGAATCGATCTCATTGTTTGCATTACTGAAGGCATTCCTGTTCTAGATATGCTGAGAGTGCGCGAACATATGAGAAAGACTAAGTCCAAGTCTCTCCTTATTGGTCCAAACTGCCCAGGAATTATTACTCCTGATGAAGTAAAGATTGGAATTATGCCTGGTCCAATCCATATGAAAGGCAATGTTGGCGTAGTTTCCCGTTCAGGCACGTTGACTTACGAAGCTGTTGCGCAGCTAACGATGCTTGGCCTTGGCCAATCAACCGCCATCGGTATCGGTGGAGATCCTATTAATGGCCTAAAGCACAAGGATGTCCTAAAGCTTTTCAATGATGACCCGGATACGGACGCCGTTGTCATGATTGGCGAAATTGGTGGAACAGACGAAGAAGAAGCGGCGCGCTGGGCAAAAGACAATATGAAGAAGCCAATCGTTGGCTTTATTGCCGGAGTTACTGCACCGGCTGGAAAGCGTATGGGTCATGCAGGTGCTATTATCTCGGGCGGAAAAGGGGATGCCGAAAGCAAGTTGGCAGTCTTGGAATCCTGTGGCATCAGGACTACCCGTAATCCATCTGATATTGGAATTCTTCTTAAACAGGCATTGGAGGATTCCGAAAAGTAATGACTTAAATTCCCGCTGAGGAGGAATAATGGACGCTGTACTGACTTTTATCTCAGAAATCCATTGGACGGCCGTCTTTCAAATTATTTTGATTGATATCCTCCTCGGTGGTGACAATGCGGTTGTCATTGCCCTGGCTTGTCGGGAGCTCGATCACCACCAAAGATTTAAAGGCATAGTCTACGGGTCGGGGCTGGCCATTCTTTTGCGTGTCATTCTCATCGCTTTTGCCGTTGCCGTCTTAACGGTCCCTTATCTGAAATTCTGCGGGGGCGTGCTTCTTTTATGGATCGGCATAAAGTTGATGCTGCCTGAAGCAGAACATGCGCAGGAAGTTCATGCTAGTAAAAGGCTATGGGGCGCTGTCAAAACTATAGTGGTGGCCGACCTAGTCATGAGCTTAGACAATGTAATTGCTATTGCGGGTGCCGCTGAGCAAGCCCCTGGCCATCATCAGATGGTTCTAGTGGTTTTTGGCCTTCTAGTAAGCGTTCCATTCATTCTTGGCGGTAGCCAGATCATCCTTAAGATTATGGATAGATTCCCGATCATTGTCTGGGCAGGAGGCGCCTTGCTAGGCTGGATCGCCGGCACTCTCATGGTCGATGATCCAGGCATTCTCGGACATTTCCCAAATATGCCAGCCTTGCATTGGGAAGGCGGAGTGATCGGAGCTGTGGCCGTGGTCGCTGTTGCTCTGGCAATTAATATCAACCACAAGAAGAAATTAGCCCGCAAGGCTCAAGATAACTCTGCACAAAACTAGAGTTTCCGTGCAATCCGTGAAGATTCCTATAGAGGTGGAAATTCCTCTGGATGGTCAATTACGCCTCCGCCTAGGCAAACGTCGCCATCGTAAAGGACTGCGCTTTGTCCTGGAGTGACGGCCCACAAAGGATCAAAACTCGTAATCGTAAAACTAGTGGCATCTGCCGCAGTCAATAGGCATTTTTGATCTGCCATGCGGTATCTAACTTTAACCGCCGCTTCCAATCCTACGGGAGCTGGGCTACCTGAAATCCAGCTAGCGTCAAGCGCTACTAGACCATTGGTGTAGAGCCAGGGATGAGCTTGTCCCTGAACGACATAAAGAGTGTTGTTGGGGATATCTTTACGAGCGACAAACCATGGCTCTCCTGACGAATCTTGCTTCCCTCCTATCCCAATGCCTTTACGCTGTCCTATTGTGTAATAGGCCAATCCGATATGTTCACCAATAACTTCGCCGTTAGGAGTTTTTATTGGACCAGGGATGTCAGTGACATAACGCTTTAAAAATTCTCTAAAGGGTCTTTCCCCAATGAAGCAGATACCGGTACTGTCTTTCTTCTCTGCGTTTGGAAGACCAATTTCTTTCGCAATTTTCCTAACATCAGTTTTAAGCATGTCTCCAAGAGGGAAGATCGTCTTAGAAAGCTGATGCTGATTTAAACGGTGAAGAAAATAGCTTTGGTCCTTAGTAGGATCTTTACCTTTTAGAAGTTCAAAAAGTCCATTGTTTTCGCGGACTCTAGCGTAGTGACCGGTCGCAATCCTTGAAGCTCCTTCATTAGCAGCGTGATTAAGAAACTCCTTGAATTTAATTTCGGAGTTACAAAGAACATCTGGGTTAGGGGTCCTTCCAGCCTTGTATTCCTTTAGAAAAACAGAGAAGACTCTGTCTTTGTATTCTTTGGAAAAGTTAACAGCATCGAAGTTAATTCCTAATACATCAGCTACAGCCGCTGCGTCAATGAAGTCCTGACGAGAAGAGCAGTATTCGTCATCATCGTCATCCTCCCAATTCTTCATGAAGATACCTGTGACCTCGTAACCTTCCTTCTTAAGTAGGTAGGCTGCTACAGCTGAATCGACCCCACCAGAAAGACCAACGACTACTTTTCCTTTAGACACAATCCCTCCTCAGCGTCTAGAGTTGTACAGGGAGGTAGATTATTAAGCCAATCAGCTCGAATTGCAACAACATGAATGTTTGGGATGGGCTGTCTCTGAATGGATTGAAAGCCGTTAAAAATTGGCGTACTTTTATCCGATTTGGCATGAATCTAAATATAGGGAGTCAGCATTGAATAGAAA
>JAJPXW010000256.1 GCA_021205255.1 Burkholderiales bacterium | reverse complement strand
AAGTAAACCCCCATGCCACATTCATGCCAGCTGAAGAGTCATCGCCATGCAAGGCATTTGTGATTTCCCCAGCAGCGTAAAGACCAGGTATAGGTTTACCGTCTTTTCCTAGAACCTGAAGTGCATCGGTAATCTTGACACTTCCCATGGTGGTTGCGAAGCGTGGTTTTTGTTCGACAATGTAGTAGGGACCTTGATCCAACACTGTTTCCTTCATGAAGGCTTTGGGCCTCCCGAAATCTTCGTCCTTTCCGTTTTTAACGAAACCATTATATCTTTCAATGGTTTTCTTAAGGTTCTCAGCATTGATTCCAACATGGGTTGCGGCCTCTTCCAATGTCTCTCCATGGGCAAAGAGCGGTGGTTCTGAACCATTCGCCGCAAGCCACTTTTCAAGTTCTCCGTCTGTAATTCCTAGAGTGTGAACACCTTCAACAAAACCATCGAAACTTGGTTTATCCATTACAAGAAACAATGTCTGGTGGGGCATTTTCTCTAAAAGCTGCATAATGGTGTTATTAGACGCTTTTTCATTAATAACACGATTACCCTTGGCATCCACAAGTATTCCAGACTTTAACAGAGCTCTGTAGTTGCCTTGAATGATGGATTTTGCTTGACCTGGTGCCGCTTCGATACCATTGGGATATCTCTTTCCAAACTCCATCAGTTCAAGTGGCGCTCCAATTTCAGCTGCCATCTTATGACCATCTCCTGTAGCCGAAACTGGACCATAGTAGAGAGCTGATTTCAATGGCTCCACTAGCATGTCTTTATTGGCTCCATATCCACCAGTAGCGAGCAGTACTGCCTTGCCTAGCACTGTATACTTAGCTCCATCTTTACCTGTTGCTTCAACACCTACTACCCGACCATTCTCAACAATAAGCTTATTGGCTCGTGTATTTGTTAGAACATCTATATCTGTTTTTCTTACGGCTTGCCTTAAGGTCTCAGCCATTGGAGCACAACCATCTTTTAGATAAATTGTGCGGTTATTCTGGAATTCCGCACGGTACTGCATTGGCTGGTCTTCGAATTGCAGGTTGAATTTGTCGATAGCCCAGTCAACTGATCGAGGTAAATTTTCCGCTAGTAACTTTAAGGAAGTGAGGTTGTTGTAATTATGGCCATTTCCAATAATGTCGTAGACAAGAGCCTGTGGAGGATCATATTCGACACCTTTCGATTTTTGTAGCTTAGAGCCTGCTACTGCAAACTGGCCTCCGCAAATACCAGATGCACCCGCCCCTAGAAATGGCATCTTTTCCAGTAAGATGACTTTAGCTCCATGCTCCGCACTGTTAATTGCAGCAACCATACCTGCTATGCCACTTCCCACCCCCACTATATCGGGATGAAGAGTCTGGGCGGGGGCGGCTTTTGCAATATTCTGGACATTGAGCTTATTCGGATCGGCTCCTGCCTGCGTTATGCAATTGCTAACTGCTTTAAGTATGGCATTGCTAGTAATACTGGCTCCAGCAATTGAGTCAACCTTAACTGACTGTGCTTTAATTATTTCAGCTGGTAATTGTTCAATTGCAACAGTCCCAATTCCGATTGTTTCCTGATGGGAAGGGTCAACAGTGACATCTTCTATCTTATCGGCAGAAAATTTAACCGATACCTTTACAGGACCGTGTACTCCGTCTTCAATTGCTGTATAAGTTCCTGGAGTGAACTGGGCGGCGCAAAGGCTTCCTGCAAAAGATAATGCTATGGCTGGGATAAGAGATTTAAGGATCATAAATACCTCTTTTGGCAGTTACAGAGATTAACGTGAAGGAGTTGGTATTTTAATCCCTGTAAAAATAGGCAGTTACGTATAAAAAGTCCGGCCAGGATGACAAAAATTGACGGTTTAACCCCGGTGCTTAAGGCTAGGTTTTGGTCAATTTCAATAATAGATAAAAGATCGATGCCTTGGTGAAGTGTTTTGCGTGGAGAAAATGAGAAATTTTGATGGGAATAAAACTATGAAGTAGGAATGTGAAGATTACAGCTCGAGAATTTTGACTTTAATAGTCAAGAAAAAGCAAAAATGTTCTGAAAATTCCCCTATCCAAAGCCGTGCTGAAATAGGCAAGTCAGATCTTTTTCTATTTAATAATCGCAAATTTAGATTGCTAACGAACATTCTGGTCTTCTGAATAGTAGGTTATGTGGGTACTAAAGATGCAACAGGAGATACGCAATGACTCAATATCCAATGCTCAACAAGTACCCTAACGTACCGCAAGATTTCAAAAACATGGTTGTAAATCCCTATTGGGGGCACGAAGGAGGCAATCCAGAGAGCCCTATTTGGCTTGTCTCATTGGAATGGGGCGGTGGACTTGCTTCCGAAAAACCGCTTGGCCCCTGTCACGGAAACAAGTGGTCAGAGCCTGAATTTGAGCGTTGGGACGTAGAAAAAATAGAAGAACAAATCAAAAAGTCTGGGGTTTACAGATCCTATGTTTGGTTTCTTACCGAACTTATTACTGGCGAATCCGCTAAGGAGAAAGATCCAATTGGGCTAGAGAAACAGTACGAATTCTTCTGTCCTGGAAGGTACGGCCTGCTCATTAACACTTTTCCAATATCCATGAAGGGAAGAGGAAACAAGAATGATAGGGCTAACCAAGCTTGGCAAAATGACAAAGTAGTAAAGCTTAAAGAGGGGGACGAACCTAGCGACTACGTAACTCTTGCGGAATGGACCACGATTCCCACATTTAATGATTATCTTGAATGGACGGCTGAATTTCGACACAAGAACAGTGTCTTCTCAACATTACGTAGAAAATATGCCCCATATGTAATCTACTGCGGTGGTAATACGGACTGGAAAAATGTTGAGTTAGCTTGGACGGATGACAAGGACAGTTCTGGTAAGCTGGAGTGGAAACCACTTTCCATCCCTTCTAGCGAACGCAAACTCCATTTGGACATTCGGTGGTTAGAAAATGGAGAAGACAAAAACAAGACTTTGCTTGTGATCGGCCCATTCTATGCGGGACTAGGCTTTGCGTTGGATAAACAGTCCAGGGGATTCGCAGTTGCCGAAATAATCAGGAAATGGATCTCAGAAGCCGACTTCGACACGACCGATTGGTTGAAGGTGAATAAGTTTCTACCGTCCACTTTCAAGAAATAATCTAGTAATGGAACGGTCAAAGTTAAAATAACAAATAGGACAACGGTGGCGCAAGGGGTACAAAGGGCGCAAAAATCCAGGAACATAGTGCTTCTGACTTGCGTCTACAGGGTGCCACTCCAAAATAGTTAAACTAGCCTGGTGGTTCCTGAGGAGTGGCATTGTCCTCTTTCTTGCCGCCTACTTTCAGAATTAACCTTTTATCAAGCCACAAGTTCATATTTGAATTTCCTTACTTTATTACGCACTCATAGATTGGCTCCAAACTAATTAAGGAAGGTCAACCGAAGTGCCATTCCATGTCTACATTCCCAAAAAGAAATAGATAGTGACCAATTGATAAGCAGTTGTTTAATCGCTAGTTGAATGGTCCCTGGCTAACTACTTGATTTATGTTCAAAGAATTAGCAAATGGCGTTCGGACTTAGACTTAATTAGCATCTGACTAAGGAATGTTCTATGTTCGGAGACCATTCATTCATCGAGTAAGAAAATAAACGGACATCTAGTATTCATAGAATTAATCTATGAGCATCTTGTTGATTAATCAATGATCAAACGATGATTGTTAATTCGTGCCGTGGCCTTAAGGTATTCTGCGAGTACTACTTATATTTGCAGGCCTTTTTGCATGAAAACGATTGCCTTCATAAATCAAAAAGGAGGGGTAGGAAAAAGCACGGCGGCTATCGCAGTGGCTGAGGCTTTGACCATCGACCACTCCTGCAAGGTCCTTCTCATTGATCTTGATCCTCAATGCAACTTGACATACTCTTTTGGAGCTTCAGTGAAAGGATTGACCTCCAAGAGTTTGCTTGACGGCGGCACCAACACTCTAGAAGCGGTCCAGAAACGTCCGCAAGGCGACGTGATACCTTCCAATCCAAAACTGTCTGGCGCCGATGCCGACTACATGATGGAGATTGCAAAGGAGCACTTGCTTGAAGATGCTTTAAAGAAATTGACCGACTATTACGATTTTTGCATCCTTGATACACCACCGGCTTTGGGAACTGTAACTATCAATGCACTGACCGCTGCTG
>JAJPXW010000281.1 GCA_021205255.1 Burkholderiales bacterium | reverse complement strand
CCATACATTTGACCCCCCTTGAGCAGGTCAATTAAAACGGATAAGTAGCTAAGGAGTAAAAGTGAAGATCAGCAAATTGAAAAACAAATAGATTTCTTTTTCAATTTTCGAAATAAGCAACTCTTTTCTCTTATGGCCGGATAACTAGTGGGCCGCAAGGATTTAGAAAGTACGCTTCATTACTAGCATGCAGAAAAGATGACTAATTCCTAAAGTTATAGACCTTCTTCTATACGCATCTCCTCAAGAACCAAACATTTATGATTAGGGCACTACCCTTCTAATGATTCACTCAATAGAAAAGGCTTTCTTCCATTTGGAAAGAAAGCCTTAATTTGGCATTGGCAATAAGCCCTACTTTGTAATTTGTCCTTTGTACTTTCCTGTGCTGTCGTAAATACGTCCGCTCTTCGGATTGATTTGGCCTTTATATTTACCGTCAGCAGCGTATGCATTTCCCCTTTTATCTATCTGGCCTTCATACTTACCAGTGTTGCCGTACATTCTGCCATTCTTGTCAATCTGGCCTTCGTACTTGCCGGTGCTCCCGTATAGGCGACCGTTTTTGTCCAATTGTCCTTTGTACTTTCCAGTGCTGTCGTAAATCCTTCCGTTCTTATCCATTTGGCCCATATATTTGCCTGTTGAGTCGTAGTACTTCTCAGCAGCAAAGCAACCTGCAGCAAGTGAACCTAGGGATAAAACAAAAAGTGTTTTTACAAGGATTTTGGGAGTCATTTGACATTCCTCTCTTTAAAATTCTTATTTGATGTTAGCAGATTCGATAAACAACAAAAACCTAAAAGTCCTTTTGGGAAATCTTAGTAGCACCCAAAAGTTGATTTTGTAAATATCTAATAGCCCTCTAAACTTTCAAACCAACTTTCAGAGCATTAACAAAGTGGACTTTTATGTAATGGTTTTGTCATTATCTACATATATAATTAGAAGCATCTAGGTAATTTTCGGGATATGTATGAAAATTTTACTTCCGACAGATGGCAGCATTTTTAGTAAAAAAGCAATTGACTATTTAACCAATCTGGATACTCTTAAGGAGTCAGGTACTGTCGTCTACCTGCTTAATATCCAAAAGAAATTACCTCCAGCAGTCAAGAAGAATCTCTCTCCAGAAGTAATCGATGAGATCTATGAAATGGCGCATCGTGAGATTCTTCGCCCTGCGCGTAAAAAATTAGAGACAGCCGGTTATAGGGTAAAGGCACAGATTGGCCTAGGAAAGGCGGTCGATAACATTATTAAAACGGCAAAGAACTTAAAAGCCGATCTCATCGTGGTTGGTTCCCACGGGCTGACGCCAGTCAAGGGCTTGATCCTTGGCTCCAAGCCTTCGGCAGTGCTTGCCTCATGCAAAGTGCCGCTGTTGGTTATTCGCGAAAATTCTCCAATGCCCCCACCTCGCCAACATATTGGAATATGCGTGGACGGATCAGCCTATAGCGTAGCTGCCTTGCAATTTGTGGAAAAACACCTCCCTCTCTTCGGAAACAATCCTGTTTTCCACCTCATTAACGTTCTTCCAGAAAGAAGTACGAGCTTGGTTTCCCAGCTTCCCGGCGTTGGCAACGATGATGACGACACACCGAGTGAAGCCCAAGAAAGAGAAATGTTCGATGAAATGATTGTTCCTCTTTATGAGCATTTCAGAGGACTCGACCATGAGGTGAAAGTCGCTCTCCTAAAAGGAGACCCGGCCGAAGAAATTGGGAAATATGCAGAGAGTGCAAACCTTTCTCTTCTTATATTAGGTACCCACGGGCTTGGCAAGTTTACAGCCATGATGATGGGTTCCACTGGTATGAAGATTAGCGCTGAGACGGATCTCCCAATTGTCTATGTACAAAAACGCAAGCATAAACAGAAAGAAGAGCCGGTCGAATTCGATCCTGATTCCGTTGTTATAAGTGAAGAACAATTGATCAAGGCGCATGATGAACATACGGATCTTGATATCTCCGTAGAAGTTCAATATGAACCAACGGAAGAAGACAAAGAAGGAGCAAAAGAAATAATCGAAGCTGGCAAGGAAGCCGAAAAAGAGCTTTCGGAAGACGCCGATTCAGAAGAAAAGGAGCCAGAGAGCTCTGAATCTTCTAAGGAAGAGAGCAAAGAAAAGAAGAAGGATAAAAAGAAAAAATAATTCTTTGTTCCTTTAGCTAAGTGGTAAATACAACTAAGCCAGCTCATTCAAGAAAAGGAAGGGCTGGCTCAATTTTGCTTTTGAATGCCTTTAGCCATTAAGGGTTCTCAACGGGTTTCATTGCATCGATATTAATAAGGCGCTGAGGATTGCAATATACATTGGCGCTGTGGCCCCTGCAGAAAGCAACTAAGGTGAGTCCTACTTTTTTCGCTAAGTTAACTGCCCTATTCGTCGGTGCCGAAACCGCGAATACAATTTCAACTCCGCAGACGGCGGCCTTTTGAATCATTTCATAAGATGCTCTGGAACTAATGAAAAACACTGGATTTTTCCATTGTTTCTTAAGCATCATTCCAATAGCTTTATCCATTGCGACGTGTCTGCCTATGTCTTCCGCACCACCTAAAAAATTTCCATTGTGATCGAGAATTGCCACGCTGTGGGTTGCGCCGGTTATCTGGCCGTTAACCTGGATTTCTTTTAATTTCTGAAATCCAAAGTGGTAACTCTTCATATTGAATTGAGTTGTGTTTGCTAAGGGCTTGATAGCAAGGAGAGGCTTCTCTAGCATTTCCAGGCTTTCCGTGCCGCAAATTCCACACCCGGTACGTCCTGCCATTGAGCGCCTTCTTCCTTTTAGAGCTAAGAAATATTGCTGGGATATTTCCAAATCAACGACTAGACCTCCACAGCTACCCTCTTCTACTGTCACATCGAAAATTTCCGAAATATCCGGAACGATACCCTCCGTCACAGAAAAGCCTAAAGCAAATTCCTCCAGGTTTAAAGGCGTACACATTAGTACTGCATGTGAAATGCCGTTATAAGCAATAGCAACGGGGACTTCATCAGCCACCCAGTCCTTAACTTTCTCTTGTGAAGGTATTTTGACGACTTCAACAGGCACATTAGGTTCTGGAATTTTGACTGTGCTATCTTCCTTAATGTTATTCATAGCGTAATAAAGCGATAAAAGACACAATTCCCCAGGCTATTCTTGGAATAGTTTGGAGAAGTCGTAGTGTAATAAGGAAGAGGCTAGATTCCGTCTATCGATGTGCCAAATGGTTATTTACTGCCGAAGTAACTACTCCAAGCAGATGCCAGGTTGGATTGTCTTTTTTGAATGGGAACGAATAGCCGTTTTCCGGTTCGGATTTAAGCGTGACAATACTATTGAAGGCAAGATAACGTCTAATAGTTATCTCGTCTCCATAGCGAACTAATACGATACAGCCTGACTGTGGTTCTGCTTTACTATCAACTACAAGAAGATCGCCTTTTCTAATACCGGCCGCTCCCATGGACTCGTCTGGAGCTAAGCAGAAAAATGTATGTTCAGGGTCTTTGATCAACAATTCCGACAAGTTCAAAGACTTCGGTTTTTTTCCAGCCTCGACGAACGGGATTTTGGTAGGACTTTCTTCAGGCTCGTTTTTATAAAAATCGGATGTCGACGTGGCTTTAATGTTCTTTGCCATCCAATTTTCTTTAATTTGCTCTCTTATCCACCGAGAACCACCGAGGTCGTGTAGCTTGGAAATGAGTTCTTCTGTGAGAACTACAGTGGTAACTTTAGTTCTACCAGCATTAGGATCTGGCTTTCTGCCAGCACCTGCTCTTCTTCCTCCCCATCCTTTTTTGACGGGTACATCGACAGATACGTCCGCCACTGAAACACCTATTATTTAGTTAGCCGTTAAAAGATTCTTTGAATAATAAACTCATTTATTTACTGATTCCGGGAAACAGGCAAAGAATAGTACTTGTTTGAACGAGATACATAATTTATCGTACTTTCGTATAGGAATTAATATGCCCGCTTTGGTATATCAGGACATAGTTGTAGAATAGGCATTTATTTTTACGGATTTAAAACAGCACTCCAAGTGCCTATCTAAGCTCTATACCCGCTTCTTTATGCATCTTTTGTATTTTTAATCCATAGAATTTCGATCAAATTCTAAATTTAGGATACTCATCCGATTTGCTTATAAGGACTTAGTCCATGCAGTGGATGAGCAGAAGAAAATTTTCCTCTTGAAA
>JAJPXW010000083.1:1095-4211 GCA_021205255.1 Burkholderiales bacterium | reverse complement strand
TGGAATGGCGCAAAGAGTGGGTTTGGCAAGAGGCATTATCTCTAAGCCGGATTTGCTGTTGCTTGATGAACCTTTTAGTTCGCTGGACTACATGACCCGCACTAAGCTTCAAATGGATTTTTCCAACATGGAGTCCGAGCTTTCCATGACTATGCTCATGATTACTCATGATATAAACGAAGCTGTTTTTTTAAGTAATAAAGTGGTTTACCTTGAAGATGGAAAGGTCGCAAAGAAAATGGAAATTGATGTTCCAATGCCGAGAAAGCTCGGCGACCCGAAACTTCAAGCTTATCAAAATGAACTTCTTGACTATATTCTTAGGAATCAATCATGAAATTTAAATTAATGCTTTCCGTTCTGCTGCTTTCCATTTCGGCATTGGCTTTTGGCGCAGCGAAAGAAGTAAATATCGCTTATGTGAAGGCTCCTTTTAACCTTCAAAACATAGTGATTAAAAACAATAAATTATTGGAAAATGAATTTGCCAAGGACGGTATTAAAGTTAACTGGTATGACATTACTTCTGGTTCTAAGCAAACCCAAGGAATGGCGGCTGGTTCACTTGATATGAGTGCCGTAATGAATACCGCTTCTATTCTGATGGCTAACGCTGCTGGTAACCCAATTGTGATAGCCACAGGTGTGGCTCATCCAACTGAAGTTTTTGCGATAGTTGGAAAGCCTGGGGAAAATTACAAAATCGAAGATCGTAAAGGCAAGACTGTTGTTGGTCCGAAAGGAACCGTTCTTCACCAGACACTGGTTGCGGCTTTAGTCAGCAAAGGAATCAAGCCCGAGGAAGTCGAATTTATCAATATGGATATTCCTAAAGGCCTAGCAGCTTTATTGGCGGGAAAAGTCGATGCCGCATTATTAGCTGCCGGAGCTGTTATTAAAGCTAATGAAAATGGTGCCAAGACTATTACGACAGCTAAAGGCCTAGTTGAACCTAATCTTGTAATGACAGCCAGAAAGCAGTTTGCCGATGAAAATCCAGAGCTTGTCGAAAGAATAGTGAAAGTCAACCGAGAAGCGCTCCAATGGATTAAAGACCATCCAGACGAAGCTCTTGAAATTGGAGCAAAGGAGCATGGAATTACTAAGGAAGAGGCAAAAATGCTTGCCGACTGGAGTAATTTTTACGATGTGCTTACCGAAGAGGATATTAAAGATCTGGAAAAAGACCAGCAGTTCTTGAAAGAAAACGGAATGTTGGAAAATCCAGTAGACGTGACGACATTAGTGCTGCCAGGCGCTATGAAATAGTTGCAAAGCTTTCCATGGGACGGCAAATATTCGCTGTCCCATATTTACAGAATGTCCATTAAAGGAACTTCAATGCAAAATATACCTATTGTCGTAAAAGAAGTGAATAGTGAACTAAGCATTCCTTTCCATGCCTGTATTCTCTACCATGGCTATGACAGCATCGGCGGTCTTTCACTAGGATTCAGGCTACTTCAATGGGGATTGGAGTACCTATCCGATGGTTCCGAAGTACCTTCCAGAGACGACATTACCTTTAAAACTGCTTTTCCAGGTCCAGGTGTACGTGACGCAGTCGAGATGGTCACAAGAGCCGTATCTAGGCATCGGTATGAAATATTGGCCGTAAAGGATGCGCCCGATTTTGCTCCAGAAGGGGTATACGGAAAGATGTACTTCGAAATTGGACTTAAAGGCCGAGTGGTTAAAGTGGCGTTAAAACCTGGCGTCCTTCCTCAAGATTTTATTGAAATGGGAAGATTAGTGAAAAGTGGCAACACTAGTTTTGAAGTCTTGGACCAGTGGGAGAAATTAAAACACAGGCTCCATGAAGATATTTGGAAAGTAAAGGACTTTGGTTCTGTCTTGACAATAATCAATCCGAAATCTTAGCTTTGTCAATGACGGGACTAACAAATATCGGAACAGTTTTGTGTCTTTTGCCTTGGCCTTTTCCTTAGATTAATCGAGCAAGTGCGAGTGTTCGGCTTGCTCCATTGCTTCGTAGCTGGAACGAACCAAAACCCCACTTGCGCAGTTGGCAAAGCCCAATTCTTGGGCTATCTGGGCATATTTCTTAAAGGTATTTGGATGGACGTAGCGCTTCACGGGAATATGGTAGTTGCTAGGCGCTAGATATTGTCCAATCGTAACCATACTAACGCCATGGGCACGTAGATCTCCTAGAACTTCAACCACTTCGTCGTCAGTCTCGCCTAAACCGACCATGAGACCACTTTTAGCTGGGACTTGCGGACAGCGATTTGTCCATTCATTTAGCAAATTCAATGAATGTTCGTAGTTTCCTCCTGGTCTGGCATGTTTATAGAGTCTAGGTACTGTTTCAATATTGTGGTTAAAGACGTCAGGCGGACAATTCACCAAAATATCCAGTGCTTTTTCGACTCTTCCGCGAAAATCCGGGACGAGAATTTCCACCCTAGAAGAAGTCAAATTTCGAATTTCCTTTATGCAATTTGCAAAATGACTTGCTCCGCCGTCCTTTAAGTCGTCCCTATCGACACTGGTAATGACCGTATATGTCAATCCTAGTTTTTGAACTGTCAGAGCTAAATGTTTTGGTTCGTCCGGATCTAAGGGATCTGGATAGCCATGAGCGACACTACAAAAAGGACACCTTCTCGTGCAGATTTTGCCCATGATAAGGAAAGTTGCTCTTTTCTTATTAAAGCAAGTGCATAGGTTTGGACAGTCGGCTTGCTTACAGACGGTCTCTAGCTTTGTTTCGTTAAGAAGTTTCTTGACTTGCTGTATTTGGGTGGGATCGGAAGGAACTTTGATTTTTAACCATTCAGGTTTTTTAAGCGGAACTCCTTGCTCTAGAAAGATTTTAAAATTTTTTATCTTTCCAGTCGTACGTAAAGAAATATCCCTATCGCTCATGGTGCATGGTGCTTGCTTAGAAAGGCAAACTAAAAATCTTTGCTGGATACAACATGTCCATCGGCCACAACAAGTCAAAGGCGGCAAGTGCTCCTAGCGTTAAAAGCAGTCCAAAAACAAATTCCATTCTGATTGTCCCAAGCATTAACTTAGTTGCAGTTTCAGGCGTTGTGGTCTTAATTTGCTGAACTAGTCGAGTGGCTTGCGGCAATACCAGCAATGTG
>JAJPXW010000083.1:0-1085 GCA_021205255.1 Burkholderiales bacterium | reverse complement strand
GTAAGTGCCAATATTGTTCATTCAGCGTTACTAACCATCCAAGTATGATGAAAGGAACGTACATCATGAAACCGTAAAGATAATAGGACCACTTTTTTCCGACATAGGCTGGCAAAGTTTTTCTTCCTTGGGAAATGTCGTGATCGATGTCCCGATAGTTGTTGATATAAAGCACAGCGGCGCCATATAGGCCAAGAGCTGCTCCTGGTACTAAGGAGGGCCAGCTAAAGGTGTGCGTCTGCAACCAATAGGTTCCAAAAACGGCTACTGGTCCATAAAAAAGAAAGACTAGAACTTCTCCAAAAGGTGTATAGGCTAGGGGGTAGGGTCCGGCCATATAGCAGTAACCAGCCAAAATGGAAAAAAATGCGATCAGGGCAATTGGCCATCCACCAATACAAAAAAGGAGAATGGCAAATAGGATGCATAGCAAAATGACAGTATTTATCATTTTCTTTGCGGCCGACATCGAAATCCAGCCTTCAGTTGTGGCCCTGGGCAGTCCAACTCTAGTTCCCGTTTCTGCTTTCCTCAAGTTATAGGCGTAGTCGTTTACCATATTGGACATGGCTTGAATAAGAACTGCACCGACTAAGGTAAGGATGAAAGTCCAAAAATTAAACTTTCCTTCAAAAGCCAGAGCAAATGAGGAGCCTACAAAAACTGGAGTAGAGGCTATCCAAAAAGTTTTTGGACGCATGAATGAAATCCATGCTTGAAATGAATGTGGTCGAATTGTCTTGGATTGAGGTTTAGTCTTGTTGTCCACAGATCTGCTCCGTCAGTTTCTTGCATAGCATTTCGATGACTTCGTCTTCTGGCGATTATTTAGCAAGTTCGGAAACATTTGCCATTTCCAATCCTTGATAACCACAAGGATTTATTTTTTTAAAGTCATCGAGATCAGCATTGAAATTTAAAGCCAAGCCATGATAAGTAATGTTACGGGTAATTCGGATACCAATTGAACAAATTTTTTTAGCCCCATGGAATGGCCCTGATTCCCCATTTCCTTGTATATAGATTCAAGGTGCTCCAGAAATGCGGAAAGCCTTTATGCCAAATGCGTCTAACGTTTCAATGAC
>JAJPXW010000176.1 GCA_021205255.1 Burkholderiales bacterium | reverse complement strand
GTTAACAATTGTACCCATCAAATAAAGTTTGCACTTAATTTTTAATATGGTTTGTACTTTCTAATATAGTCTGTACTTCTTTTCTGCTCTAGTCCGTCACAGGACCTTGGTGAATTGATGGAAGGCCTTAGAGCCGATAATGCGCTAGTTAGGAGTTCAGCAGAGTCCGTTGCCAGCTTGGCACCTTACGCTTCTTCTTTCCATTGACCCTTTCGACATTTTTGATCAGGAGTCTTCAAGGTGGTCGACTGCATTTTGTGGCATCGTACCGTTCCGAAAGCCGGTTTGCATTGTACAGTTCATTGCGTCCTAAAGGACGACTATTGCGGTCCTTGGAGAAAACAGCCTTTGGCTTCTGGCGGTAACTTCGCCTCAATTACATGAAATGCGCTCGTACCCGAACGAGAGGGTCTGGTTAAAAGGCCTAGACACTAGTGCATCCATCCTCCTTGTTGAGACAGGAATCTGTGGGAGATGTCCCGAATGGCCAAATTCCTATGGGCTAGGCCCTGTTCAAGGACTTAAGTTGCGACTATTCACTAATAAGGAGTTTCTCTAATCTTTGAGATTTCAGGCAGTCAATTGTCGCCCATATTTAACGTTAGTCTTGCCATGCAGGAGCGGAGAAAAAGTACGAACTATATTAGAAAGTACGAACTTTATTAAAAGAAAAGTACAAACTATATTTGTCGGGTACAACAATCAAAATATGGACGATGCCAGATAAGCCAGTAGTTAGCGTAGTAGGGGCTGCTATAGAATCAGGAGGCAGAATTCTTTGCCTTAGAAGAGGAAAGTGCAAGAATGAGGAATCATCTTTCAAATACGAATTTCCAGGAGGAAAAGTAGAGGAAGGTGAAACTCCAGAAACTGCTCTGCAAAGAGAATTATTAGAAGAACTCAATATTGAGGTGCCCGTAGTTCCAGAGAACTATCTTTCGACTTCAGTTCATGAGTTTGATCACATGATAGTCGAGCTCAGTGTCTACTTAGTTCATGCAAGCAAGGTGAAATTTTCTCTAAAAGAACACATTCAATACATTTGGCTTGATGCGAAGGATTTGCCTTCTCTTGAATGGTCACCTGCAGATGTAGCCGCTGTTAAGCTTTTAGCCGCTCGATAAACTTTCTCAATTAATTATTACAGTGGCAGAGAGGGTGGCAGCCGAACTCCGAAATCTTTGAGCGGTCCTCTTACTGAGCCAGAGGAATGTGTAAAGCTTTCGATTTAGCTTTATCAATTTAGTCTAATAATTTTTGATTAGTCCTTACAGTGAGTAAAAACCTTAACAGATTGAGTGGTTGATACGTTTAGGTGCCTGCTTTATCATTAATCGCATCTACACTTTACTTTCTATTCTTTGTTATATAGGTTTTCTGCCAAGATAGATGAGGATAACTACTAAAAGCCGTTACGCTCTGAGAATGATTGTGGATTTAGCGACACGCGATCCTGCTAGCTATATTGCGCTTAGAGATATTGCAAAGAATCAAGATATATCTAAAAAATATCTTGAACAGATCGTGCCGCTCCTTACCCAGGCTGGCATTCTTAAGACTACAAGAGGCTTTCAAGGTGGTTATCAGTTGGCTAAGACTCCGGAAGAAATTACTGTGGCTGATATTCTTCTAGCTGCGGAAGGATCTTTTGCTCCGGTCGCTTGTCTAAACGACTCTGGAGAATCTTGCCAAAGAAGTGCTACTTGTCCTACACAATATGTTTGGAATGGACTTGAAAAAGTAATAGAAAACTATCTATGCTCAATTACAGTGCGAGATATAGTGGAAAGGGAAAAATCAATCCCAAACGCCAAGTGTCCAGAAGGCTTCTGATTTTCCCCTTAATGCCGTTTCCGTAGCTAATCCAACAAGCCCTTATTGGAAAAGTTTAGTCGATAAGTAACGGTCTCCCCCATCGGGCAGGAGGACTACGATGACTTTGCCTTTGTTTTCCGGACGTTTTGCAATTTGCAAACTAGCCCAGAGAGCGGCTCCTCCGGAAATTCCACAAAGGAATCCTTCGATCCTGCTGAACTCTTTACCTGTTTCTAATGCATTTTCGTCAGTCACATCAATAACTTCGTCGTATATGCCGGTATCTAAGGTCTTAGGTATGAAATTGGCTCCAATTCCTTGTATACCATGAGGACCAGCTTTGCCTTTCGTTAAAAGAGGAGAGCTAGCTGGTTCAACAGCGATAATTTTTATATTTGGGTCTTTTTTCTTTAGATACTTTCCAACTCCTGAAAGAGTTCCACCTGTACCAACCCCAGCCACAAAGAAATCGATATTTCCATCCGTCTGTTTCCAAATTTCTGGACCCGTTGTTTCATAGTGGATTCTAGGATTCGCCGGGTTTTCGAATTGCCCTGGAATAAATGAGTCGGGAGTTTCCTTGGCAAGTCTTTCAGCTTCTTTTACAGCTCCAGCCATGCCTTCCGAGCCTGGAGTCAAAACAACTTCAGCTCCATAGGCTTTTAGTAGGGCAATTCTTTCCGCGCTCATGGTCTCAGGCATTGTAAAAATAGCTTTGTAGCCTTTGATTGCGGCAACTGCGGCAATCCCGATACCAGTATTTCCACTTGTCGGTTCAATAATTACCGCACCCGGCTTTAGGATTCCTCTCTTCTCTGCATCTTCAATCATTGAAAGTGCAATTCGATCCTTGACTGAGCCTCCTGGGTTGAAAGATTCAAGTTTGGCTAGGAGAGTTGCATCTAGGCGATTTTTCTTTTCAAAGTTCACGAGCTCAATTAAAGGAGTATTGCCAATGAGATCTTCGACAACTTTGTATTTGGACATACTTCAATTTCCTCTTTGTAAGTAGGTTTTGTTGATTATGCAGGTCCTTGGCATGGTCTGTTAAAACCTGTAACAAAAATGAGAGAAGTTGCTTAGCAAACCCCATGCCCACAATGCGCATTCAACCGTTTTTTCATCCAAAATAGATGGCTAACCAGCAAAAATTAGAAAAACTAAACCTCATGAAATTGATACGCTTTGCCACTCTTATCATTGTCTCTTCCCTCATTGCTAGTTGTGGCGGTGATGTCGATCCAGACAAGCCAGTTACGCAAAAAACATTCGAGAAAGCCTTTAAGAAATTTGATAAGCCGGAGCAGGAAAAGATAAATGCCTTAGGTGGAGAAAGTTACTTTAAAGGTAAGTCCATCAACGATGTAAGAAAATCTTTGTCTCGCGACTATCTAGAAAAACAGAAAGGCGAACTAATCGAGCATGTCAAGTCATTCAAAGCACAGAACGTAGAAAAAAATTTAGACGGTTCATTAGATCTTGAGCAGGTCCAGACTCTTTTCGCAAGGAACGATAACGAAAGACAGACAGAGGTCAACGAAACAAAAGCACATCAAAAGTATTTAAATGCAGTAATTGAAGCCGAGAAAAAGGAAGATCCTTTAGGTTTTATAACAGCTGCTAGAACAATTACGCCATGCGTTTCGCCAGAAATAGCATGCATGGTGACTAATCTCAAAGGGGATCCTAAAGCCTATAACAGCGAAGTTCGTAAAAGAGTAGCAGCCAATGAGTGCAAGCAGTTAATTGCCCCAAAGAACAGAAAGAGCGGTTTACGCTATGAAATAGAAGAAGTTATTACTTATAAAAGGCAAACTGTATACAAGACACCTGTTGGCTGGGTAGCGCCATCTGATGTTGTTGGAATATCTGAAGAACATTCAATTCGTAGAAATGAAGAAGTTGGAAATGCCTCCTCCTCAGTACTATACGATTTTCCGCCCCTTGCTTAATATTTCCCCAGCTAACCCTTCTCGAATTGAACTAGCTGAAAAAGCGATTGCTATAAACGCTAAAGAAAAAGGCTTGTCATGGGATGCGGCTGCAAAGGACTTTGTAGCTGAACAGCAAGAACTATCCAAGGCCGAGTATTCTTGCCTAAAGGACAAGTCCTGCGAAAATCTCAATACTCTAGCTAGGATAATGGCTGGCTATATATTGGCCCCCGATCCTAAACTTGGTTCTGAAGTTAAGGCTTAACCATGCGAAGTACTAGCTGTAAGCGATTGCCAGTACGTCACTTCGGAAGCCAAACGAGAGGCAGAGGAAGCCGAGAAAAAAGCTCAAAAGAGAGTACGGCCCCGCAATAAGAAAAGCTAGAGATTAAAAGTTTTCAGTTACACCTGGGATAATAATTATTTCAGGTGTTTCTTTTTTTAAAAAGTTTTTAAAAATAAACCAAATTTAAAGGAACTAAATAATAAAGTAACCA
>JAJPXW010000141.1 GCA_021205255.1 Burkholderiales bacterium | reverse complement strand
GGACTTAGAAGCTGCCATTGCCAATGTCATTCATATCTTGGAAGATAAAAAAGTTGCATATTTAGATCTTTGCGATCAGATCGCTTTTGGAATTGGTAAAAATGGCCGACCTCTCTATGAAGAAGAAAAATTAAAGGATTGCGATTTTGAAGGATGGGAGGCTGCTAGTTGGAGCTACAAAATCTATAACACAAAAGACGCTCACTCTCTAGATGGTGATGACATTCTGCGTATTATTGGTTGGGCAAGACACACTTAGCTAAGGTCGATAAAGAGTCAAAGCTATCTATCTTTCAAACTCACTTAAATTCTTAGGCCACAACATCAATTGGCTCCTGTGTTTTACTGTAAGTGCTCTTTCAGATAAGATCTTCGATGCCGAATCCAAAGAAAATTCCGAACCACTTATCCAATCTTTTTTAGAGCGAATACTCTGAGTTTCTTTATTTCTCGTTTATAGGATAGCTCCTACCGTCCCCCTATTCCGAAAAGCGAAACTCCAACCGCCAAAGAGCAAAGGCTAACAATGCACTTTGGTATTTTCAAAAGATTCTATTTAACGAGACATTTGCGTCGGAAACTTGATTAAGATTTGAGGAAGTAGAAATATATACTGTACTGTACAATACTGTTTAAGTCCTCAATAAATCAACAGGGAGTTTGCGGTGAATGCGATTTGGATTGTTCTACCAATACTAACCATATTGATGTTCGATATTGGACTTTCATTGAAAGTTCAGGACTTCAAATTACTTATTAAAGGACCACAAGCCCTACTGGCTGGACTAGTGGGACAATTGGTCATTATTCCGAGTTTTGCCTTTGCATTGGCCTGGGCTTTCAACCTCGAAGGCGTCTTTTTCATAGGAGTAATGCTGATTGCGTGTTCTCCTGGAGGCAGCTCTTCAAATATTTTTTCCAAAATAGCTAACGGTAATGTCGCTCTTTCCGTAACCCTTACCGCATTTAGTAGCGTCCTAACGGTTTTTACGATTCCTATTATCATGAATGCCGTTACAAATTTTGTTGATGAAACTACTGCTACTTATGTCCACTTGCCAGTGGGGCAACTTCTCACTCAAAACTTAGTTTTAATGCTGTTGCCAATAGTCGTCGGCCTGGTAATTCGCTGGAAATGGTCGAAATTAGCTCTTCAAATCGACAAGATTCTTTCCAAAGTTGCATTCCCCGCACTGATGTTTCTTGCTGTCATCTACTTCTTGCAATATAGACAAGAGTTTATTGATAATTTTGGAACTCTTGGCAGCTGCTTAACAATACTCATCCTGTTAGCTATGGGAGCTGGCTGGCTACTTTCCCGTTGCTTGTGGTTGAACCACAAAGACGAAAAGACCATCCTGATAGAAGTTGGCATGCAAAACGCAGCCCAGGCCATAGCTGCCGCCGGAAGCCCTTTCGTATTCAATAACAATGTAATAGCCATTCCTGCCATTATCTATGCCCTAGTAATGAACGTCGTCTTACTAATCTATGTTGCGATAGTTAGGAATCAAAAATAAAACCGCAGTTTTCAGCTTCTTATGACCACTTCCACTGGGGTTGAAACCGAGATAAATCCTAAACTTTTAGTCCGAATCTCAAACAAATTTAAGGCTCCTAAAACTTTTCCTTGCTGGATTACAAAAGGACTCCGAAGAGTCCTTTTACTACTTAAGTTTGAGTCAACGAGTAAACCTATTGCTCTTCTTTATCTCTTCTGTGCTGTGGTACCGGTGTGCCAGATTCATCTTTAACCTTAGTTCCCTTCAGGAAGAACAGCAGGAATCCAGTGAGAATTGTCGCCGCGGACATAATATAAAAAGGTAACTGGAAGTCTTTATTAAGATATGTAGCTAGGAAGCCAAAGCCCATCGAAATAAAAATAGCTCCCATGAACATAAAGAAATCAGCTCCTCCTGTTGCTTCCGAGACCTTATTGGCTGGAGAATTAGCTGCTACTTGAGCAAAGAACACACCTGCCCATCCATTCGAGCAGAAGCCAAGTACAAATGCAATACCAAGTACGCAGGCTTCCGGAAAGTCCAGAGTCACCTGTGCAAGTGCGATGGTCATCAATCCCATCGTAATTCCGCAAAGAGCTAAAACTACTTTTGAGGACTTGATCTTATCGGCTAGCCAGCCCCAGAACAGACGGCCGAAAAGAATTCCTATAGTTAGGCAAGAAAGAGCAAAGCCACCAAACTCCAATGAGAACTGTTTATGTACGAGGAAAGTAAAACCAAGTAGGCCATAATCGTCGTGGCTAGACCTTGGTAGAAGATACTCACGATTGATAAGCGCAATAGCGTCTTATTGCCAACTACCATCCTGAAACTTTCCTGTACAGTCTTGGTATTGATCTTCTCATTCCTATCGGTATAGGTATCCTGCGACTTTCTAACTGCTAGGCACCAGATAGCTCCGAATAGGCCAATGATGGCAACCCAAACTACAGCTACTTGCCAACCGTAATTCACTGCAAGGTATGGTGTCATAACACCACCTAAGGCGATGCCAAGTGGACCAGTGGTTTGCTTTATAGAAAAAACAAAATTTAAATGCTCTTTCTGTGTATGGTGGCTAACCATCGTATTGTTGGCTGGCATCAAAGGTCCTTTGGCCAAACCAAGTACTAGACCGGAACCAATAATGATTACTGACCAGTCGGCCGTACAAAGTAAAAGTGAAAGAGAACATCCAAGCAAACCATATTCGGCAATCCGCGCAGGACCATATTTAATGATGAAATTGCCTCCGACCAAGGACGAAAGGCAAGCTCCTACATACAGACACGCCGTATATATGCCCATGAATGAGCTATCGAAATGAATGGAAGCGGTAATTTCAGGGGCCACGGCCGCTACTGTCGTGCCTATCATGCTAGCCACAAACTGCACGACCATGGCAGTTCACATCGCCTGGACACCTAGTCTGTCTAAACCTAGCGACATAGTGAGATTCTTCTTAGAGGATAAGGTGGATATAGTTTGGCCGTAACAGAACTTCTTCGATTCCGTTACGGCCTTTAGTCAATTAATTACTTTTGAGTAGATGCTGTCTCAGCGGGCTTTTGTGTTTCGGTCTTTGGCGGCTGGTTGTCCTCTGGATCAACTAGGAACTTGTATTCACCATAGCCTTCCGCATCCATCTTGTCATAAGGAACAAATTTAATGGAAGCGCTGTTAATACAATAACGAAGTCCACCTTTGTCTTTTGGTCCATCATTAAATACGTGGCCTAAGTGCGAGTCGCCGAACTTACTTCTGACTTCAACTCTGCTCATGCCGTGGCTGGTGTCTTTATGGTAGTTGATGGTTGCCGGCGCAATAGGCTTAGTAAAGCTTGGCCAACCGCATTCGGAATCGAACTTATCATTGGAAGTAAACAGTGGTTCACCAGAAACACGGTCTACATAAATGCCCTTTTCATGGTGATTCCAATATTCACCGCTAAACGGTCTTTCGGTTCCATTCATTTGGGTGACGGAATAGACTTCAGGATCAAGAGTCTTCTTAAGAGTCTCATCATCAGGTTTCTTATAGCCTTTCGATTCGGCTAGCTTATCGATTTCGGTCTTCAGTCCTCTCAACTTAGAGAAGTCCACATGGCAATATCCGCCTGGATTCTTATCCAAGTATTTCTGATGGTATTCTTCAGCCTTATAGAAATTCTTTAAGGGTTCGATCACCACTACCGACTTCTTACCAGTATTCTTTTCAGCGGCAGCTTCTTCTTCCTTAATAACTGGGACATCGGCTGGATCACTATAGAAAACGCCTGCTCTATATTGCGTCCCTCTGTCGTTTCCTTGCTTATTAAGAGAAGAAATATCAATCATCTTGAAGAAGTATTCGCATAGAGTCTTCAGCGAGATGATACGTGGATCGTACTTAACTTCGACTGCTTCGGCATAGTCAGTGTCGCCATTGCAAACTTCTCTATAAGAAGGATTGGCGCGCTCTGGCTTTCCATTTGCGTACCCGACTTCAGTACTAATGACACCTGGCATGAGGTCGAAATATTTTTCAACACCCCAAAAGCATCCGCCAGCAAAGGTAATTGTTCTTTCAGTCTGGGAATTTGTCATATTGATTTGTCCTACAAAGTAATTGAGTAGGTATAACAAAAAAATTTAGACTCAAATCAGTAAATGCACTGATTTGAGCCCAATCACCCTCATCCAAACGGATTAGCTTGTTATTTATCTTTATACTTATTTGCGAGTTTTTCTAAGATTGGACCGATATCCGGTT
>JAJPXW010000073.1:2961-4263 GCA_021205255.1 Burkholderiales bacterium | reverse complement strand
TGATAATGGTTTTACATTCAGGCGAGATCTTAAATCCCAAGTACTTCGACTTTGGACTGCCAGCCTATCTGAAAGGGCTGGAGGAAGCCAGAAGAGACGTTTCAAAGGTGGCATTAGGGGACTTTGGAGTGTCGGCCTTACCGAAGCAAAATAGTAAGTTTATCCAGCTTCCATTTAGTCCATTAGCAGGAAAGACTTATACCTTAACCAACACTTCAACTGACCTTGAAAATAGCAAGGAGCAGTTTGTCCAGATGACCCTCCAGAACCTTTCGACTAATCAGCCCGTAGTTAACAGGTACTTCGTAGCGAACAGCAAAGAGCCGCAGAAATGGATTTTTTCCGTCCCTGAAAGGAACTCGGACACTTTCGGAATTTATCTCTATGCTGGCACCAAAGGACATACCCAAGGCGCCAAAGCTTCTATTGACGGAATACAGATACAGGAAGGTATTGCTGAAGGTAAAAGGCTATAGGGGAAGTGGTTACAGTTATCTATACAGGGAAGTTTGAAGATTCGAACATTACATTGAAGGTTCAAATACGGAGATTCTTGAAATTTCTCGGCATTGAATCAGTAAGAGCCATTGATTGGAAGGTAAAACCTTGAACCTCATACTAAACGCCAAGGATAAGTATTTTTGGGTCATAAAGATCAACTGTCGGATGATCATGCATCTGTTACGAGCCGATAAATTAGTTTATTAGGGCACCGTTATTACAGTGCCTAAAATGAAAAGACACTCTAAAAAGACTACGCTAACAACGCCGAAGCTACGGTTTCAGATATTTCGGTCTAGGAGGGAGTCATAGAAATTGGAACATCCTCTAGAATTTTTTTATAAGTTTGAAGGCAACTCTCCAAAAGGAATAATTAGCAAACCAAAAATGTCGTCACATGACTCAAGCTAAGACCCTTTATTTCCTTATTTCATTTTTGTTTGAAACAAAGAATTTCTCTTGAGAGCAAGTTTCCCAGATATCAATCGACCTGGGTTCTTTTAATGTTTTCTTGATATGTGTACGAAGCTTCCTCAACCTCAGAGAGAGGCTCCAAACTGCGTGGAGTTAGGTACAGCCATCTTCTCCACTACTATTAGGAAGCAAGATACGCATAAATAAGATTTTGATCAAGAGCTTGCTGTTCTATGAAGAGAGGACCTATTTAGTTTTTATCATTGAAGCAAGTTCAGCGGCGCGAAGCCTGTTCCAATCTTTTTCACAGGCCGTTGAATATATTTCTCCTTGTTGGCCAAAGGCTCCTCCAAAGGATAAGTTGTCAGCGCACATTGCACCTCTTTC
>JAJPXW010000073.1:0-2951 GCA_021205255.1 Burkholderiales bacterium | reverse complement strand
CCTTTAGCCATTGCTTTTGGGCAGTTTGAAGGGCTTCCTTGTTTTCTGTTTTAGCAAGCGCCTTCTTGAAGTTAGTCTCCATGAGCTTTTGAGGATTCTTATTAGTACGGAAATTTTTTGGCAACAAGGAAACAGCCGTTTCTGCAATATCGCAAATCATGATGCCTTGTTCATACTCAAGCTGAGAGTTGGCAATGATGAAATCTTCTTCTTTTGGATTTGCGTTAAGGTCGGAGATAAGCTGGTTTAATTCAGGATCCCTCTGGCTAATTCTTTTGAAGTTTTCTTCAAGTTTACGTTTGCTCGTTTGGCTTTTGGCAGCTGAGATTGCCTTTTCATAGGTCTCTTTGAGAACTGTCTTGAGATAGTCATTTTGCGAAATGAGGCACTTAAAGTGGGTTTCTGCATACTTATCCTCGCCTGCATTTTGCTCGGCGATTTGACAGAGCTGTTCTGTTTCTTCAGGGTAGTAGGCGACCGGGGCATTAGTCATCCCAAAAATTCCAAAGGCAACCAAAATAAAAGAAAGATGTGGCTTAATCATGTTTTTGCTTCTCAAAGAAATGGATGCGGAACAGGATAATTTAGCACTTGTATTAAGACTAGATTGAAACAAAGCTGCTTCAAAAGAACCAGTAATTAGTCTGCCAAGCAATATGCCCAAGCTATATTCTTTCTCGAAGAGAAGTCAGCCTAATTGTCTGCCGCTCATTCTTAATCGCCATGAAAACCGCCTTTTTCTGGCCAACGAGAACTATCCTCGATTTAGCGCGGGTAACGGCTGTATAGAGGAGGTTTCTCTGGAGCATGATGGAATGTTCGTTCACTATAGGAAGCACGACAATTGGATATTCGGATCCCTGGCTCTTGTGGATAGTGGTCGCATAGGCCAAAATCAGTTCCGCCAGGTCTCCGGAATCGTATTCAACTAGCTGGTTTTCGAAATCGACATAATATCTGCCAGTCTCCTCGTTGATATCGGCCACTTTACCGATCTGACCGTTAAAGACTTCCTTTTGGTAGTTGTTGCGGATTTGCATTACTTTGTCGCCGACTCTCAATGTGCGGTTTTGTTCCTTTTCCTCTATTGGATTGAGCTGGCGTTGAAGCTCTTTATTCAAGGAGTTGGTTCCGCAAGGTCCTTTCTTCATCGGAGAGAGAACTTGGATACTGTCCAAATCCGCTCCATATCGCTTGGGAAGTATATTGCAGGCAATTTCAACTACTTTATTGGCCGCAGTAAATGAATCTGGAGTTTCTATAAAACAGAAATCTAAGTCTTCATTGGCTTTTGGATTCATGGGATCGTGGCTAAGGTCAGGGGATTTGCCAGAAATTATTCTGTGGGCGGCGTCTACTATTGCACTTCCCTTGGCTTGTCGGAATATAACGCCGAGCATGACTTTTGCGACTTGCGGCGCAGAAAGGATATCGGCCAATACTTTACCTGGTCCGATGCTTGGCAACTGATCCACGTCTCCTACTAGTATCAAGGACATATTGCCCGGTACGGCATCGCATACTCTGTACATTAGAGGCACATCCACCATTGACATTTCATCAATAATCAGGCAGTCGCCTTCAAGAGGAGTTTCTGAATTTTTTCCAATCTCTCCACTTGGATTGATTCCAAGCAACCTGTGCAATGTACTAGCCGCCTCTCCCGTAGCTTCCGATAGGCGCTTAGCAGCACGTCCAGTAGGAGCGGCAAGAAGAACTTCCTGACCTTTGCTCTTTAGAAGGGAGACGATGGCGTTTACCACAGTAGTTTTTCCTGTTCCTGGACCACCTGTTATTAAAAGAAGTCGGCTAGTCTGCGCCAGTTCTATTGCCATAAGTTGCTCTTCCGACCATTGGATTGGTTGAGCAGGGGATGAACTAATAGATTCTTGATCTAGATCTTCTTCGAAATCCGGCCATTGAGCGTTAAAAGGAGCATCATCTTCAACAAAATTGTCTTCCTCTATATATTCCGTTTCGTTGCTATCAACTTCGCTCGGATATTCATATATGAAAGAAACCAGTCTTCTATTGATGAAGCGTCCAATTTCAAGTTCGGCGTAGTAGAGCCTTCTTAAATAGATGCGGTCGTCTTCAAAAACAATAGGGCTGTTATCGGATTTCCTTATTTCTTCTAAGGAGCTTTCCACTTCGCTGGTGTCAACTGCAAGTAGGGAGGCGGCCTGTCCTATGAAAGATTCAATCTTCGCATAAGTGTTGCCAGCCCTGGCATTCTCTTCCAGAGAGTAGGTAATGCCTGCCTTTAATCTCCTGGGATCATTGTTGGTATAGCCAAAACCCTTGGCTATACTGTCGGCCACCTTGAAACCGATGCCCCAAACATCGTAGGCTAAACGGTAAGGATTGGATTCGAGCATTGCGACCGAATTTGCTCCATAGACCTTATAGATACGTGTGGCATAGGCTGCGCTCACGCCATGGCTCTGTAGGAAGATCATGATATCGTGGACCGCCTTGTTGGCCATCCAAGTAGTTCTGATTGATTTGGCCCGGTCGATGCCGATTCCTTCTACTTCTCTCAGTTTTTCCGGTTGCTCCTCAATTACCTTTATGGTGTCCATACCGAACTTTGAGACAATTCTTTCCGAAAGCTTGGATCCAATTCCTGGAACCAGTCCCGACTGGAAGTAGGCTAGAAGTCCCTGCACGGTGGCGCCGGTAGTGGGAAGCACTTGAGTGACTTTGAACTGCAGGCCGAACTTGGATTTTTCCCAATCGCCCTTGACGGTTAATTCGCATCCTTCAAATAGAGTCGGTAGATAGCCGACGAAGGTGTAGGTCGAATCGTCTTTGGAAGGTTTTCCATTGGAATTAAGGATTTCACCGCGCACCACGGCGAAGCCGTTCGACTCGTTGGAAAACTTTATCTGCTTGACCCGGAAAGTTATTTGCAGACGCCCCGTGTCGCCATTAGTCCCGTTGTTCTGGTT
>JAJPXW010000175.1:397-21617 GCA_021205255.1 Burkholderiales bacterium | reverse complement strand
GTCTTTTAATACATCCTTTGGGAGCTTTCTAAAGAGGAAGTTTGAGAAGCATCCAACTCAAGAGGCAACTTCGACTTTCCCCGAATACTTTAACGATGAAACGCCTTCTGTAATCATCGAATTCACTTCATGAACTTACTGGGCTAGATTGAAACAATCCTTTAGCTAAAAAACCATATTCCTAAGGCTTAAGAGTGATACCCAAAAGTCGCTAACTTAGGCGATTTTTTCTACTTTTCCTGTTAAAAACCTTCTTCCTATTACTTTTGCCTCAACCTAAGGAAGCAAAGATGAACTTTAAATTCCCATTACTTTGCGCTTCTCTATCAATTGCGCTCCTTTTTCCCTCAATGAATTCGCAAGCTTGCTTTACAGTTATCGTAGGAAAGGATGTTTCTGCTAATGGAAACATTATGGTCGGCCATAATGAAGACAACGGCGGACGTATCATGAGTAATCAATATTGGGTTCCACCAGCTACACATGCGGCCGGCGAGATGATTGAATACGAGCCCACGGCAGCCAAGATTCCACAAGCAGAAAAAACAAATGGCTTTTGGTGGGAACAAACTCTCCATCCTGATGGCTATTCCTTCTCCGATAGCTTCTTTAACGATAAAGGCGTAGTTGTCAATTCCAATAACTGTGGTGCCACGATCGAGCAAGACGAAAAGGAAGTTCTAAAAGATGGTGGCATTGGCTACGGTATCCGCCGTTTAATTGCTGAAAGAGCTACTTCAGCCCGGGATGGCGTAACCATTGCTATTGATCTAGTAACGAAATACGGATATAGACATCCAGGCCGAACTTATACCATCGCCGATAGAAACGAAGCGTGGCAATTAGCATTACTAATGGGAGGCCGCTATCTTGCTCGTAGAGTGGGCAATGACGAAATGACAGTCATGAGCAATGCGTTTTCTCTTGGATATGTCAATCTAAAAGATAAGAACAACGTTATCGCTTCACCAGACTTAGTCGAAAATGCCATAAAGAAAGGCACTTATAAGCCAGCTAGGGAAGGCGACTATTCCGACTTCAACTTCAGGAAAGCCTATAACTTAGAAGAGCGCTTAGAGCTTGATACAAATGTAAAACGTGTCCGTGAAGCAATTTTGCATTTAACTGGCATCGATTACGACAAGCCTTACGATCACTCGGAAGCAATGCTCATTAAACCTAAGCACAAGATTAGCGTCGCTGATATTCGCGACATCCTTCGTCTTAACAGTCCTTGGGATCGAAGGGAATCTGGTTGGCATCATGAGAAAAACATAGATATCAGTGGACCAGGGACTTTTGACAGTGCAGTCTATGTCATGACTAAGAACCCGCTTTTGTCTTACACATGGCGTACTTCTGGAAGACCAGATTCTCAGTTCTCCTATCCGCAATTCATGTTAGGAAAGCCCGCCAATACGCAGTCCTACCTCACCTCTGAAGATGCGTTAATGGCACAGTTCAAGAGTGTGCCGGAACAGTTCGATTACAACCCCAACCGGTCAGTCTTTACATTCATCAACTTCCAGAATTTCCTTGATTGGAACGAACATGCCTTTAGAACATTCCCAATCACCCAAAGGGCTTTTGAAGCTGACGCAGCTAGAGACTTCAGAGTGGCCATGATAAGAGCAAGGGAATTAGCTCCGTTAGATACTGAAAAGACGATTGAGGCAATGCACGCCTTTAACGTTCAGAGTTTCGATCGTGTACTAGGTGCTACATCTGCCTAATTGGCTAAGTAGAAGCGCTACAACATCTTCATTGTTTATAATGATCTAGAGCTGGATGGGGAAGGGTCAGTCAGAGTCGTACTTTTCTCCAGAAGAGGCTTCGATGCCACTCAAGTAGACGAGAAGAAGACCTACTTTGGAGATGGATATCCGGCCTCTGGACTGAAAGTTAATCTTGACCGTGCAAGACCACAAAAAGTCGAATACATCGATGTAAACGGCGATGGAATGAAAGACGCAGTATTTCTTTTCCCAATTAAAGGGGCTACTGCCCATACCTTCCCAGGAGTTAAGACGCAACTTTATCTGTGGACCTACTGGCATGATACTCCAATTATGGCTTTCGACACTGCTGACATCGTGAAATAAGCTTCAACTGGACTGGATATCAGGCGATCCAGAAACCTAAGTTTTAATCCGCATGAAACTCGGCTCTCTTTATTTTGTAGAGTCGAGTTTTTAATTGTGAGTAGAAGAATTTGAGCTTCTAGCTAAGGCTAATTTTCAATGCTTGGATTTATTGGTGTGTTAAAGGAAATCCCCGTAGCGACCTTTGGTGAAAGAAACCAAAAGAACTGACAATCGAATAGCTTTTCATTTAAGTAAGTTTTCTTAGCTAACTATAGTAATGAACGCTTATATTGAAAGGCGCATCATTACGCAACAATCTCCCCCTCAGTTCTTGTTGTAAATCAGCAATTCGACTAGTCTTTTTTATTTTCTTTCTCGTTCTGAGTGAGTATGATAAAACCTCAAAAAATTTTGTAGCTTGGACAAAATAATCTCAATCAAGCTCAACCTCAGTAACCCAATTGCGGAGAGCTAAGTCCATGAAGAAGACAATTTGTTTCATCGCACTTTTAGGAGCCTTGACCACCCCTGTCTTGGCTGAATCAAGTGTGACCTTATTCGGCACAATCGATGGCGGGGTGACCGTCGGGAAATATAGAGGGCAAGCCGCTACTGTCCAATTATCAAGTTCCAATTGGTCAACAACTTTATTTGGAATTAAAGGTACGGAAGATTTAGGTGGAGGCAACTCTATCGGATTTAATCTCCAACAGAGCTTTAACTTTAACGACGGTACGCTTGTTACTCCAGGAACTGCCTTTGACTACGAGTCCGTCCTAACTATTAGTGGAGATTGGGGTGAATTAGTATTAGGCCGTGCAGGTGGACTTTCTTCTGATGATGGTGACTATTCAATTCTAGGTGGTTCGGCTTTTGGAACCAATTTCCAAACTGTGGGCAGTCTCAATAGTTCATTTACTCTTGCTGGAATCAACAGCAATTCCATCCTATATGTTTCACCTGAATTCAAAGGACTCCAACTATCACTGATGTATTCCAACGGCATTTCCAATGACACGAGCCAGTGGTCTAAAAATGATCACTACTATGGAATTGGCCTTACTTATTCCATTGGAAACTTCAATGCTGACGTCATCTGGGAAGCAATGGACAATAAAGACGAAAGGTTAAAAGCAACTAAATTATTAAATGTCGGCCTTTCCTATGACTTTGGTCCATTTACTCTTTATGGCGCCTATGAAAATACCGCCAATGCCATGCAACTGCCTGGACAAATAGATCTTAGCGAATATGTTTCAGTCTTACGGCGTGGGGCTAGTTCAAATGCGTTTAGCGTCTCTGTTTCAGCTCCTGCGTGGGGCGGAACTGCAATGCTTCAATGGCAATACGCATTTGGCAAGGTAAAGGACAAACTTCTTACTAGCGGTACAGATAGCTTTATTTCCTGGTCAATCGGAGCTGCTTATACCTATCCGATTTCTAAGAGAACCCTGCTTTATGCAGATGTTGCCTATGGAAATACAGGAAAATTTATGAAAGTAGTAGACGACCTGCGCGGCTGGAATGCGACAATTGGCATGAGCCATAATTTCTAGGCTTGTATTAGTAGATACTTGGCAACAATTGAACTTTCTAGTTAAGCCTTACCTTCCAAATACCATAACGAATAACTGATTGGGACAGACATTTACCGTGTTCTGTCCCAATAAGATTATGTCTGAATCGGCTATGGGAGCCTCTTCTTATAATTGCACCCTTGTCGGAATGCTTCAGTACACCACTAATGGAATTTGAGGTTAGGAGAAAATAAGTGGCAAATGTATATGACGGCTTCAAAGTCGCAGAGGAAATTAAGAAGGCTCTTAAAGAAAAAGTTACGCAACAGAGCAACCAGCAAGTCAGAGTTCCACATTTGGCTATCATTGCAGCTGGAGATAATCCCGGAAACGTTTACTTTGTAAGAAGGATTATTGAAGGAGCTTCAGAGATTGGGTTTCGCATTACGCTTTCAAAATTCCCTTTTCAGCCACAAATGATTGAGCTTAATCATCTGCTTGATAACTTACAAAATCCACATACGCAGGTAGACGGCATCTACGTACAGTTACCACTTCCAGATCGCCTCAATGAAGTTCAGATTATTAGCAAAGTTCCTTGGGCAAAAGATGTAGGAGATCTCCGTTTAGGGCTGAGTGAAGCATCCAATGTGCCAACTTCCGAAGTCAGTGTCACTTCAGCTCCGGCAGTGCTAAAAGTTTTAGAGGACCAGCACTGGAATCCTGAAGGCAAACAAGTATTGATTGTGGGTGAAAGCAATCTCGTAAAACCATTGGCAATGCTTCTTCTTGAAAAGAAAGCCATCATTACGATTGCGGAAAATTATTCAGATCCACTAAAGGCTCAATGTCAGGCAGCTGATCTCATTGTTTCTGCTGTTGGGAAACCAAACATTCTTAATGGCTCCATGATCAAGAAAGATTCAATTGTCATAGATGCCGGATTTAGTTTGGATGAAAAAGGAAATCCATGTGGAGATGTAGATACAGCTTCAGTTAAAGAAGTCGCCTCTCTAGTCACGCCTATGCCTGGCGGCGTAGATGAAACCTATATTTCTCTCATTCTTCAGAATACTTGGAATTCCTACTTAAGACGTACCCAGTAAAACCGTTTGTGCATAGACGCTTAAAACGATTTGCGTCTTTGGCGGTAATAATTCCTTAGCAGCAACGAACCGATCACAATCGAGCCTCCTATTAATGCATGGAGGCTTGGCCTTTCACCTAAAGCCAAGAAAACCCAAACGGGATTAAAGATCGGTTCAATTGTCGTAATCAAAATCGCAGTTAAAGCACTCACGCTCGTAATGGCTTTAGCGTAGAGAATAAAAGCGAGCCCTCCGTAAATCAATCCGAAGTAAAGCCCTCCAATTATCACATTCAGTGAGTAGTGGGTTTCTATTAACGCTGGCAAACCAAAAACCAGCCCAATGGCATTACCAAGGATAATGGATCCAATTGGTGAGGTGTCTTTCTGCTTTCTGGTGTAGATAACGAATAGTGCATAAAAGAGACCGCTGGCTAAGGCAATAATGTCTCCAAAGAGCTGACCAGAGCTTGTCTGCTCCATGAAAAATATCGCAATTCCACCCGTCACAACAATTACAGTAACCCAATCGGCTTTTGTCACTTTCTCTTTCAGCATCCAACCTGAAAGTAGCGCAACAAAGATTGGTGCTGTGTAGTGCAACAAAACAGCATTAGCAGCCGTTGTCAGCTTCGTACCTATAGTGAAGGTATAGGCCATTAAAAAATAGGACCATGCCCCAGCCCATTGAAGTTTGCTGTAGGTAAGGACTTTTTTGCCTCGATAGATCCACAAAAACAGAATTAGGCAGATAAGACACCGAATTGCAGTAAGAGCAGTTCCTGAGCAGTTGGTGGCTTTTATAGCAAGTCCACCAGTGCTCCACAACAGCGCTGTCAAAACAACTGCCAACTTCGCAGTTCCAGGATTCCAGTTCTTTTTGACAGCCAATTGATTTTGCATAGTGCAATTTTTACCGCTGAGCGGCAGACCAAAATACAAGCCTAACAATAGCAGGGATCAGTTCGAAGACTGTTTAAAGTCATGCCCCTAAAAGAGCTCATGCCACGAAAGTAGAGGAGCTGGCTCCTAAAAAGCGGACAGTCCAAGTTTGTTATGAAATACCCTCGTTCTTTATATTGCTCTCTTCAAGATCTTCAGATCGCGCAATTATGCTCACCCCCAACTCGCGGACTAAAGTTGGCCTTTAGTGCACCCCATCCTCAACCGGAATTTAATTTGTTTTCCAAAGACAAAGCCCCGTACAGGGGCTTTGAAGTAACTATGAATCTTTGCTACCCAATCGCCCTCAACCAATTAAAGTTAAAGGGCAAATTAGGATTACCACATAAAATTATTCAGCAGGCTTGGGTTCTTCTGTGACTTTTTCAGTTGGAACAGATTCAGCTGGATTTGGCTGCTCTTCTGGTTTTGCTTCAACTGGAGCTTTTTCTTCAGTTGCGGGCTCAGCCTTGGGAGCCTCAGCCGGCTTTGCCTCTGGCGCTGGAGCAGGTGCTGGAGTTGGGGGAGCCGGTGGTGCGCTTGGGGCTGGAGCTGCAGCAGGTTTAAGAATAGGGTTCTTAACTTGCTTCTTAGCTTTATCTTCTTCAGTATCAGTGGTTTTCTGAACAAGTTCCATATAGGCCATTGGTGCGTTGTCACCAACACGATAGCCCATCTTCAGAATACGTGTATAGCCGCCATTGCGATCTTTAAACATCGGACCAATTTCATCAAAAAGCTTGACTACCATGGCACGGTCGCGAAGTCTATTAAAAGCCAGTCTTCTATTGGCAACTGTAGCGGTCTTACTTAATGTGATGAGTGGTTCAACAACACGACGCAACTCTTTTGCTTTTGGCACAGTAGTCTTAATAGCTTCATGCAGAAGTAGGGAATTTGCCATATTGCGAAGCATTGCTAAACGATGGGAAGTGGTGCGGTTTAGCTTACGCATTCCATGTCTATGTCTCATTATCTATATCCTTTAATAAATATTTAGTTAGAGGATGTCCTTCAGGACTACCCCGCATCTTCTATCTCCAATGGAGCGGGCGGGTCAAAGCCGCCGAAGCGGCTTCAAGAAAACTAATTTTCGATTAGTGGTCAAGACCAACAGGTGGCCAGTTATCCAACTTCATTCCAAGAGTAAGTCCGTGGGTTCCAAGAACTTCTTTGATTTCATTAAGCGACTTTCTACCGAGGTTTGGAGTCTTAAGAAGCTCGTTCTCAGTACGTTGGATAAGATCACCAATGTAGTAAATGTTTTCCGCTTTCAGACAGTTGGCGGAACGTACCGTTAGCTCAAGATCATCAACTGGACGACGAAGGATTGGATCAACCGGAGGCTGCGGCTTAACAGCAGCTGGCACTTCGATTTGCGGCATTGGCTGATGCTGTGGAATAACTGGTTCAATACCAATAGTCGCGATTCCACCAAATACGCTCAATTGATCTTGAAGAATGTGCGCAGCTTGACGAATTGCATCTTCTGGAAGGATTGCGCCATTTGTCTCAATAGTCATAATGAGCTTATCAAGGTCAGTACGCTGCTCTACACGAGCGTTTTCAACCTTATAGGCCACTCTTCTAACTGGAGAGAAAGAAGCGTCCATAATGATGCGGCCAATAGTGGATTTGCTGTAGTCATCCTTTAAGGCTCTCATGTCGCCAGGCTGATAGCCACGACCCTTTTCAACCTTGATCTGCATATCAAGCTTGCCACCGGATAGATGAGCAATAACATGATCAGGGTTAAGGATTTGTACATCGTGCGGAAGATCGAAATCTCCAGCAGTTACTACACCTTCGCCTTCTCTACGTAGAGTGACGGTAACGTCGTCTCTACTTTCGAGCTTAAAAATAATTCCTTTGACGTTAAGAAGAATATCTACCACGTCTTCCTTTACGCCATCGATTTGGCTGTACTCGTGAACTACGCCTGATATCTGAGCTTCCGTTGGAGCAAAACCAGTCATGGAACTAAGCAATACACGTCTTAAAGCGTTACCAAGTGTATGTGCGTAGCCTGTTTCAAACGGCTCCATTGTCACGGTGGCGCAATACGGATTGCCGTCAGCGGTCTCTACTTCGACGCTGCGCGGCTTAAGGAGATTGTTTACTGTCATTTATATCCTTTTTCGCAATACCCTCGGCTCGTTACACCGATAAGGCTGCTGGGATTAATGGAGCTTTATGCGGAAAGTGCGGATTCCGCTCCGAATTAGAATCCGCCCTGTTCAGAAAAGGCCACATTGCTGTGGCTCTTTATCTTTATCGTTACAGATTATCTGGAGTAGAACTCAACGATCAGTGATTCGTTGACATCATGAGCGTATTCATCACGTGGTGGAACGCTCTTGAAAGTACCTTCCAATTTCTTGGTATCAACGGTAACCCAATCAGGTAGACCAATTGATTCAGCAAGTTTGATACTGGAAGCGATTCTTTCCTGCTTTTTAGCCTTTTCGCGGATAGCGACGACATCGCCCGGCTTAACTTGGTAGGAAGGAATATTTACTTTCTTGCCATTGACCATCACTGCGCAATGGCTAACTAGCTGGCGAGCTTCAGCACGAGTGCTTCCGAAACCCATGCGGTAGACAACGTTATCAAGGCGGCTTTCAAGCAAAGACAGAAGATGTTCGCCTACGTTGCCACGCATACCAGCGGCGCGGTTGAAGTAATTTCTAAATTGACGTTCCAGAACGCCATACATGCGTCTGACTTTCTGTTTTTCGCGAAGCTGCTGGCCATAGTCGGAAAGTCTGGCACCAGAAGTAGCACCATGCTGACCTGGCGCTTTACCAGCATCGCATTTGGAATCAAAGGAGCGAACGGCGCTCTTTAGATTCAGATCGCACCCCTCACGGCGTGCGAGTTTTTCTTTAGGTCCGGTATATCGAGCCATTTTTTCTCTTATCCTGTGTTTTCCACATTCAGTCCGTAGTGTTCAGGGCTGCGAACGCGGGAAATTTAAATTCTTTAACGTATTTAATTAACGTAAAACGTATTAAACGCGACGTCTCTTTGAAGGACGGACGCCGTTATGTGGTACTGGTGTCACATCCTGAATGGAAGTGATACGAATGCCAAGACCATTCAATGCACGAACGCTAGATTCACGTCCTGGTCCAGGACCTGAAATACGGACTTCAACAGTATTCAGTCCATATTCCTGAGCATGACGGCCAGCTTGTTCAGCTGCTACCTGAGCTGCAAAAGGAGTGGACTTACGGGAGCCCTTAAATCCCTGTGCACCGGAACTAGAAGCAGCAATTGCATTTCCTTGACGGTCTGTAATAGTAATAATGGTGTTGTTGAAGGAAGCATGCACATGGGCGATGCCTTCATTAACAACTTTTCTAACTTTTCTGCGGGCACGAGCTGCGGCCTGCTGAGCTTTGGTTTGTCCTGCCATAGTTGTCTAACCTTACTTCTTGAGCGCTACGCCAGCTTTCTTCGGTCCCTTACGGGTGCGAGCGTTCGTACGTGTACGCTGGCCTCTTACAGGCAAGCCACGACGATGGCGCATACCTCTATAGGTGCCCAAGTCGATGAGGCGCTTGATTGATAACTGAACTTCACGGCGAAGGTCGCCTTCAATAGTGAACTGGCTAATTGCATCACGAATTTTTTCCAGTTCTGCGTCTGTTAGGTCTTTAACCTTCTTTGATCTCTCCACGCCAACTTGATCCAGAATCTTCTGGGCACGTGGACGTCCGATGCCGTAAATGGCAGTCAGGCCGATTTCAGCATGCTGATTCGGCGGAATGTTAATACCGGCAATACGAGCCATTGTTTACTTCCTTTTAGCCTTGACGCTGTTTGTGACGAGGTTCTGAACAAATAACCCTCACCACGCCCTTGCGCTTGATAATCTTGCACTTGCGGCACATTTTTTTGACCGAAGCGTTAACTTTCATTTTTCTTCTCCAGTTGTACGAAGGCTTTCCGCTTTGCCTTCGTGCTTTTTGCTTCCTTTTCAGAAAGCTTGCAACTTTCAGTGCGCTAACTTTATGTAGTAACTAACCTTTATTTAACCGTGGGTTACTTAAATGTTGGTTATTAACTGTCAGCGCACATCAAGTTCCAATAATTTTCTTCCTTGCGCCAATTGCTTAGCGTGGAAGAGTTGAGCCTGGTCCGCCAAATCCTCTGAAGTTTGTCTTCTTCAAAAGCGATTCGTACTGATGGCTCATTAAATAGGCTTGCACCTGACTCATGAAGTCCATTGTCACCACTACGACGATCAGCAATGATGTGCCGCCGAAGTAGAAAGGAACGTGGAACCTCAAGTTAAGGAATTCAGGCACTAAGCACACAAATACCAGATAGATGGATCCCGCCAATGTCAGGCGAAGAAGCACTTTATCTATATATCTTGACGTCTGTTCACCTGGACGGATACCAGGAACAAATGCACCACTCTTCTTCAAGTTCTCTGCCGTTTCTCTCGGATTGAATACCAATGCCGTATAGAAGTAGGCGAAGAATACGATTAAAGAAGCATAGAGCACTGTGTAGATAGGCTGGCCTGGTGAAAGGGAAGCCGCTAGGTCACGCAGCCATCTTGTGGAGTCTCCGCTAGTAAACCATCCAGCTAAAGTTGCCGGAAAGAGAATGAGCGAAGAAGCAAAGATTGGTGGAATAACGTTAGCCATGTTGATCTTCAAAGGAAGATACGAACTCTGGCCACCGTAGATTCGATTACCAATCTGACGCTTTGCGTAATTGACCGTTATTCGGCGTTGACCTCTTTCAACGAACACTACAAAAGCCGTCACCAAAATCACGATAGCGATAACGAAGATTGCCGATAGTGGGCTGATAGCACCAGTAGAAACTAACTGGAACAATCCGCTAACACCAGCTGGCAAACCTGCCACGATACCTGCGAAGATGATGATGGAAATGCCGTTGCCAATACCACGTTCGGTTATCTGTTCACCAAGCCACATTAGGAACATTGTTCCTGTGACAAGCGAGACAACGCAAATCAGACGGAAGAACATGCCAGGATTAATAACGAGGTTCGGCTGTGTTTCAAGAGCTAGCGCAATACCGATTGCTTGGAAACCACCAAGTAGGAGAGTTCCATAGCGGGTGTATTGCGTGATCTTCCGGCGTCCCGATTCCCCTTCTTTTCTTAACGACTCCAATGACGGAAGTACGTAAGAAAGCATTTGCATAATAATTGAAGAGGAAATGTAGGGCATGATCCCCAATGCAAAGATTGAGAATCGCGACAAGGCGCCGCCGGAAAACATGTTGAACAGTCCGAGAATGCCTCCCTGCTGCTGATTGAATAATTCCTTCAGCGTTACAGGATCAATCCCTGGAACAGGAATATGTGTGCCGATACGATATACAACGAGCGCTAGTAAAAGGAAGATTAGGCGTTTATATAGATCGCCGTACTTGTTCTTACTAGTCGTTGCTGGTTTCTTGGCCACTTTCTGGTTTCCTGTCTAGATTATTTCGTAGTATTAGTCGCTGCTGGCTTAGCTGCTTTTGCCTTTGGAGCTGCAGCCTTATCCTTAGGTGCTTTTTCCTTAGGAGCCTTACCTTTTGAAGCGGCTTTAGCGGCTGGTTTTGCTTTAGCAGCTTCTAGAGCAGCTCTAGCGTTCTTGCCGTAAACCTTTTTCCTTGGCTTTGGTGGAGGAGGTTCTTCAACAGAGCCACCAGCTTTTTCAATAGCAGCTTTAGCACCTTTAGTAGCCTTCATGCCATGCAAATTCACTTGTCTAGTGATATCGCCGCAAAGAATGACTCTAACTTCTTTCGTATCGCCACGAACCAGATCATGCTCGATAAGATCGGCAAGATTAATATCAATAATGCCAAGCTTTTCTAAGTCGCCAAGACGAACTTCAGCGCACTGAGCATGGGTCCAGGAAGTAAAACCACGCTTTGGAAGACGACGCTGCAAAGGCATCTGTCCGCCTTCAAATCCAATCTTGTGATATCCACCGGCACGGGATTTCTGACCTTTATGGCCGCGACCTGCGGTTTTACCTAAACCGCTGCCAACACCACGACCTACCCGGCGACGAGCCTTGGTGGCGCCTGGAGCTGGCGCAATTGTATTTAACTTCATTGCAGGTTCTCCTTATTCCTCAACGCGTACCAGGAAGGAAACGGCACGGATCATGCCACGAACTGAAGGAGTATCTTCCAGTTCACGGGTTTGACGGATCTTTTTTAACCCTAGGCCTCTAACGCAGTCCCTATGGTTCTTTTTGCATCCGATTGGGCTTTTGACCAAAGTCACCTTGACGGTCTTTTTCTTTTCGTCAGCCATTTGTGTCTCCAGTCTGTTAACCCATCAACTCTTCAACGGTCTTACCACGCTTAGCAGCAATATCGCTAGGAGTGCGAAGATGCTTCAAAGCATCGATAGTGGCGCGAACCATGTTGTAGGGATTAGATGAGCCGTGGGATTTTGCAACAATGTTGCGAATGCCCATGGCATCGAAAATAGCTCTCATTGGACCACCAGCGATAATGCCAGTACCTTCCGGTGCTGGAAGAAGCATTACCTTGGAGGCACCATGATGGCCATAGACTGCATGATGAATAGTTCCATTTTTCAATGGGATCTGAATCATGCTGCGTCTAGCCTGATCCATTGCTTTCTGCACGGAAACTGGAACTTCACGGGACTTGCCCTTACCAGTTCCGATACGGCCATCGCCGTCACCGACAACGGTCAGCGCTGCAAAACCAAGAATGCGTCCGCCTTTGACCACTTTGGTCACGCGGTTAACTGCAATCATTTTTTCGCGGAGGCCATCGTCCTGTTCTTCGGCAGCTGAGCCTTTACCTTGTGCTTTTGCCATGTTTATATCCTTAGAACTTTAGACCGGCTTCACGCGCTGCCTGAGCAAGCGCCGCAACGCGGCCATGGAATTTATAACCGGCACGGTCAAATGCGCAAGATTCGATTCCCTTAGCTTTTGCCTTTTGGGCAATACGGGTTCCGATAATCTTAGCGGCGTTGACATTGCCACCTTTGCCTTTTGTACCTGCAAGCTGGTTGCGAACTTCAGGCTCTACGGTAGAAGCAGCGCAGAGAACCTGTGTGCCGTCGGCAGAAATAATCTGCGCATACATATGCAGATTAGTACGATGAACCGTTAGACGGTTAACACCTTCTTTCTTGATGCGGGCACGTGTTGCACGCGCACGACGCAGGCGATTTTCTTTTTTATTAATCACTTTATAGTCTCCGCTCGCTTACTTCTTCTTAGTTTCTTTGATCACAACGGTCTCGTCTGCATAGCGGACACCTTTACCCTTATAGGGCTCTGGTGGACGGAATGCACGAACTTCAGCCGCTACTTGACCAACTTTCTGCTTATCGGCACCACTGATATTGATTTCAGTAGGAGTTGGTGTCTGGGCAGTAATGCCTTGAGGAAGTTCATAGACGATAGGATGGGAATAACCAAGGTTAAGCGTTAGCTTATTTCCTTGTGCTTGTGCACGATAGCCCACGCCAATAAGGGTCAATTTCTTAGCAAAACCTTCGGAAACGCCCTTGTTCATGGAGTTGACTAAAGCTCTTAGCGTACCGCTCATGGCATTGGATTCCTTGCTGGAATCAAGTGCCTTGAAAGTCACCTTTCCATTGTCAAGCTTGACTTCGACTCTAGGTGATAGTTTCTGTGTCAAGGTTCCCTTTGGACCCTTGATGGTAATGATGTCGCCTTCGATCTTTGCTTCGTTACCTTTGGCAATCTCAACAGGGATTCTTGCAACTCGTGACATTTATCCCTCCGTCTTATGCGACATAGCACAGAATCTCGCCGCCAATTCCAGTTTCTCTAGCCTTACGATCGGTCATCACGCCTTTTGGCGTAGAGACGATTGCAATACCGAGTCCGTTCATGACTTGCGGGATGGTGTGACAATTTTTATAGATGCGCAGTCCTGGGCGTGAAACCCTTTCAATGCGCTCAATCACTGGGCGACCTGCGTAATATTTCAGCCCAATGTGAAGTTCTGGCTTACCGTTATTTGGGTCAACAGCGAAACCGCTGATATAGCCTTCATCTTCCAATACTTTAGCGATAGCCACCTTCAATTTAGAGGACGGCATCGTCACTTCAGTTTTGTCGACTCTCTGACCATTGCGAATGCGGGTCAGCATGTCGGCGATAGGATCACTCATGCTCATTGTGTTCTCCTCGCTTACCAGCTGGCCTTTGTCAGGCCGGGAATATCGCCATGCATAGCCGCTTCGCGAACTTTGCTTCTAGACAGGCCAAATTTGCGGAAATTGCCGCGTGGACGTCCTGTAATAGCGCAACGGTTACGTTGACGGCATGGGCTTGCGTTACGGGGTAGCGCTTGAAGCTGTGTTCTAGCGTCCATACGCTCTTCTACGGGACGGGTAGCATCATTAATGATGGCCTTGAGTTGGGCGCGTTTTTCTGCGAACTTCTCGACGGTTTTCTTGCGCTTAAGTTCGCGGTTAATTAGTGCTAGCTTTGCCAATTAAATCACCTCGTTTAGCTGCGGAATGGGAACTTGAACCCAGACAGAAGAGCCTTAGCTTCTTCATCAGTCTTAGCGGTAGTTGTAATGCTGATGTTTAAGCCACGGAGCTTATCAATCTTGTCGTACTCAATTTCCGGAAAGATAATCTGTTCTTTCAATCCCACGTTATAGTTTCCACGGCCATCAAAAGCTCTTGGGCTGACACCACGGAAGTCGCGGACACGAGGAAAGGCAATTGTCACTAGACGATCAAGAAAGTCATACATTCTGTCGCCTCTTAAAGTGACCATTGCGCCAATTGGCATATTCTCACGGATCTTGAAGTTTGCGATAGCCTTACGGGTTTTAGTGACTACTGGTTTCTGGCCTGAAATCTTAGTTAGATCCTCAACGGCGTGCTCAATGAGCTTTTTATCGGAGACTGCATCTCCTACGCCCATGTTAAGGGTGATCTTAGTCAGGCGTGGCACTTCCATATTGGACTTATAGCCGAACTGCTTAGTAAGAGCAGGGACGATTTCTTCTTTATATTTCTGCTGAAAACGTGACATTCTCTATGCTCCCTTAAGCCTTTGCGCCAACGAGGGTACCGTCTTTAAAGACACGTACTTTTTTACCGTCCTGGATCTGGAAGCCGATACGGCCACCTTTACCAGTCTTTGGATTAACCAGCATGACGTTAGAAGCGTCCATTGGCATGTTCTTATCGATGATGCCACCGGCCTGGCCAACCATAGGATTAGGCTTAACGGTTTTCTTATAGATATTCACGCCTTCGACGGTAACTTTGCCGTTTCTGTGAACTTGAGTGACCGTGCCTTTTTTGCCTTTATCTTTTCCATTAATGACGATGACTTCATCGCCTTTGCGGATACGCTGCATTGTTTCCGTTCTCCTCTTATAAGACTTCAGGAGCCAAGGAAACGATCTTCATGAACCGCTCAGTACGCAATTCGCGCGTGACAGGCCCGAAAATACGTGTTCCGATGGGCTCAAGTTTGTTATTGAGCAGCACGGCGGCATTGCGGTCGAAGTTGATTGCGGAGCCATCTGGACGACGTACGCCCTTAGCGGTCCTAACCACTACCGCATTGTAGACTTCGCCTTTTTTGACGCGTCCACGCGGTGCGGCTTCTTTGACGGTCACTTTAATGACGTCGCCAATATTTGCATACCGGCGTTTGGAGCCGCCCAACACTTTAATACATTGAACTGAACGTGCGCCAGTGTTGTCGGCGACGTCCAGCTTGGACTGCATTTGAATCATGTTTTAAATATTCCCAACTTATTCCGGCCTGTAAAACCAGCTCGGATAGTATTGGTCCCGTACGGGAGATTGAGATTCTGGTTCCTTACGGAGTTGATAAACACTAGGCTTTAAACAAAACGCTTAGATGCTTTAAAGAAACGAAAGCAAAAGCAAAGCGGTTTAAAACAAGGACTTATCTAACCAAAATCCCGCATAAAAGTCCTGGAATCGAATGACTCCAAGCCAAAGAGGCGCAATTGTACTCCAAAATCCGATACTTGCAACCTTCTAATAGCGGTTTTACGTTTAATTAAACTTTTATTCAGCTCAATTTGGTGCCCTTGCTATCCAAGGAGTTACTAGAGCATCTAGATGAGGCATTTCTAGAGAATTTTCTAAATGGTGAGAGTTTCCCAAGCCATGTACTATCTAGATATAGCAAGCGGGCATTACTGCCCGCTTTAATTCCTTCGGTCTAATGCGCCTGTCCTAGGTTCCTATAGAGCACTGTCCAGTGAGGTCCCTCCGATGCCTTTCGGCCCATCGGGCCAAAGCGCAAAGGCCATTCATGAAATGATAGTCCTTGTTTCAAAGCAAAAACGAGAAACAAAGGCCGTTTTGGTTAAATCATGGTTAAATTATGGTTAATTACACAGGTGCGCGTTCAACAATCTTGTTGACCTTCCAGGCTTTTGTCTTAGAAATTGGCCTTGTTTCGGCAATTTCAACGATGTCGCCTTCCCTGACTTCATTATTTTCGTCATGGGCGTGATACTTCTTGCTCTTAGTGACGATTTTTCCAATCGGATGCTTTACTTTTCTTTCAATCAACACTGCAACGGTCTTATCGCGCTTAGTGCTAACTGCTTTACCAGTCAAAGTCCGAGTATTCTTTGTTTCACTCATTTAGCCGCCTTCTTCTGTGCAAGCAAAGTACGAACACGTGCTATGTTGCGACGCGTAGTGCGGATCTGTGCCGTATTCTGCAATTGTTGATGAGACTTCTGCATACGAAGTGAGAACTGCGCTTTGAGAAGTTCCTCAAGTTCTTTTTGCAGTTCGGCTTCGTCCATCGTCTTAATCTCTTTTAAGTTGGACTTCATGCTGCTGACTCCTTAATCGTCAGATCTGGCGTGTTACGAAGATCGACTTTACTGGAAGCTTAGCGGCAGCTAGCCTTAAAGCTTCTCTAGCAAGTGCTTCGTCAACACCGTCAATTTCATAGACAATGCGACCTGGCTGAACCAGAGCCACCCAGTATTCAGGATTTCCCTTGCCGTTACCCATACGGACTTCAGCTGGTTTACTGGAGATTGGTTTATCTGGAAATACACGAATCCAAACTCTTCCACCACGCTTAATGTGACGAGTAATGGCACGACGGGCTGCTTCAATTTGACGAGCAGTCAGACGGCCACGCTCAGTAACTTTCAGTCCATAAGAACCGAACGCTACCTTAGCGCCTCTTTGGGCTAAGCCATAGTTACGACCTTTTTGATCCTTACGGTATTTAGTTCTATTAGGCTGAAGCATCGTTATTCACCTTCCTTAGGGGCTGGAGCTTTAGGAGCTGGTGCATCTGCTGGCTTATCAGCCGCTTTTGGAGCATCAGTCTTTGGCGCAGCTTTTGCTGGTGCCTTAGGCTGAGCTGGCTTATGATCAGCTTTCGGAGCAGCCTGCTTACCATCTGCCTTAGGTGCTGGTTTGCCATCAGTCTTAGGAGTAGATGGTTTTGCATTGGTCTGAGCTTTAGCATCCGACTTTGGAGCGCTCTTAGCTTCAGCATTTCTATCTGGTCTATTGCCCTGGCCTCTTGGTGGCTTGGTATCAGACACTTTAGCTGCTGGGATCTTTGGCTCAGTTGGCTTAGTATCCGAAACTCTAGCTGGCATTACTTTGCCTTCTGGAGTAGTCGGTTTGCGCTGACCACGTGGCTGACGAGCTTCACGAGTCTCGCCACCTTCACCAGTAGCAGGCCGGCGACCACGACGGTTATTTGGCTTACCAGATGGACGACGGTTTCTACGATCTTCACGAGTTTCAGCTGGAGATTCAGGAGCTGCATCCTTTCCAGCATATTCACCTTTATAGACCCAAACTTTGACGCCAATTACGCCATAAGTTGTACGGGCTTCAGAAAAACCGTAGTCAATATCTGCACGCAGAGTATGAAGTGGAACGCGACCTTCACGATACCATTCAGTACGGGCAATTTCAGCACCGTTCAAACGGCCAGAAGACATGATCTTGATGCCTTGAGCACCTAATCTCATAGCGTTCTGCATAGCACGCTTCATAGCGCGGCGGAACATCACACGTTTTTCAAGCTGCTGGGTAATGCCATCGGCAATTAGTTGTGCATCCAAGTCAGGACGACGAATTTCTTCAATATTGATGTGAACTGGCACACCAATCATCTTCTGAAGTTCATCCTTAAGGACTTTCATGTCCTCGCCTTTCTTACCAATCACAACACCAGGACGAGCTGAGTAGACGGTGATTTTTGCATTCTTGGCCGGACGTTCAATAAGGATACGGCTAACGGAAGCGCCTTTGAGCTTCTTAGTTAAGTAGTCGCGTACCTTTAGATCCTGAGCCAGTGTTTGGGCAAAATTCTTGCCCGAAGCATACCAACGGGAAGTCCAGTCATGAGTTACAGGAAGACGGAAGCCAGTTGGATTAATTTTTTGTCCCATAGGTCACCTGTTTATTTCTTTGCTGGAGTATCGCCAACCTGCACGTATACATTTGCTGTCTGCTTATTGATACGGGTGCCTCTACCTTTAGCACGTGCTCTGAAGCGACGCAAAGTAGTTGCCTTCTCAATATAAATAGCAGTTACGCGCAGTTCATCGACATCGGCGCCATCGTTATGTTCTGCATTGGCTATAGCAGAATCAAGAGCCTTGCGAATAATACCGGCAGCTCTTTTCTGGGTGAACTGCAAAATATTCAAGGCTTGATCAACGGGCTTGCCACGGATCATATCGGCAACTAAACGGCCTTTTTGAGCGGAGAGTCTTACTCCTTTTACGATTGCTCTAGTTTCCATTTAGATTACCTCTTAGCCGTAGTAGCCACCTTTTTATCGGCAGCATGGCCTCTGAACGTGCGGGTTGCCGCAAATTCACCGAGCTTATGGCCAACCATGTTTTCGTTGATATAAACGGGAACATGCTGGCGACCATTGTGGACTGCAATTGTTAAACCAATAAATTCTGGGAGAATTGTTGAGCGGCGAGACCAAGTCTTGATAGGTTTCTTATCACGGCTGTTCTGTGCTGCTTCGACTTTTCTCAGCAAGGACGCGTCTGCAAACGGCCCTTTCTTAAGCGAACGAGACATTCAGGCCTCCTTACTTACGATGACGACTCGACACAATCATGTTGTCGGTACGCTTATTGTTACGGGTACGGTAACCTTTGGTGAGCTGACCCCATGGGGTAACTGGTGCACGACCAGTACCGGTACGACCTTCACCGCCACCGTGTGGGTGGTCAATTGGGTTCATTACAACGCCACGAACTGTTGGGCGAATTCCACGCCAACGTTTTGCACCGGCTTTGCCAAGTTCACGAAGGCTGTTTTCTTCATTACCAACTGTTCCGACAGTTGCACGGCATTCAATCAAAATGCGACGAACTTCACCGGAACGCATACGGATCTGTGCGTAGGAACCTTCACGTGCAAGCAACTGAGCAAATGTTCCAGCGGCACGAGCCATCTGTCCACCTTTGCCAGGCTTCATTTCAATATTGTGAATCGTAGTACCTACTGGAATATTACGAAGTGGCAATGCATTGCCAACTTTGATCGGAGCTTCCTGACCGCTGATGATTTCATCACCCTGCTTCAATCCTTTAGGAGCAAGGATGTAGCGACGTTCACCATCCTTATAAAGAATAAGGGCGATATTGGCTGAACGGTTTGGATCGTATTCAAGACGCTCTACGATTCCTGGTACGCCATCTTTATTGCGTTTGAAATCAATGATGCGGTAAGTCTTCTTATGACCACCACCTCTGTGACGCATCGTGATGCGACCGGTGTTGTTTCTACCAGAAGAGCGATTCTTCTTTTCTGTAAGGGGCTTATAAGGCTTGCCCTTATGCAGTTCAGGATTTACAACCTTAACGGCGTGACGACGTCCTGGTGACGTTGGTTTTAATTTAACAAGCGCCATTACTTCACCTCTTGAGCAAAGTTAATTGCCTGGCCTTCTGCAAGACTGACATAGGCTTTTTTGACATCCTTACGCTTGCCGAAGTAACGGCCATGGCGTTTTTTCTTGCCTTTCGTATTAACGATGTTGACGCCAGTAACGTTTACTTTAAATATAAGTTCCACTGCATCTTTTACATCGTCCTTATTAGCTCTTGGCAAGATGTCAAAGACGTACTGGTTGTACTTTTCTCTAACCATCGTGCTTTTTTCGGTGACTACTGCGCCAAGGATGACGGTGTATAGATAATCGGTTCTCATCCCCACATCTCCTCAAGAGTTGTCACCGCATCTTTCGTCACAAGAATCTTCTTAAAGAAGATAAGCGAAAGAGGATCGGCGTAGCGAGGCTCGACAACCCAAATGTTCTTTAAGTTGCGGCTGGCCAGATCGAGATTTTCACTAATTTCATTCGTGATGATCAATGCATTATCGATACCCATATTCTTCAACTTGGTAGCAAGCTGTTTAGTCTTAGGTGCATCGACGTCCATGTTTTCAACGACAGCCAATCTATCTTCCTTGGCTAGTCTGGAGAAGATGCAGGCCATGGCGCCTTTAACCATCTTCTTATTGATCTTCTTAGTGAAATTTTCGTCAGGCGAATTTGGAAATGCACGACCACCTCCACGCCATACTGGCGAGGATGACATACCGGAACGTCCACGGCCTGTGCCTTTCTGACGCCACGGTTTGCGTGTCGAATGCTTTACTTCAGCTCTAGAAAGCTGTTTTCTAGTTCCCATACGAGCATTAGCCTGATAGGCCACTACTAACTGATGAACTAGAGGTTCGTTATATTCACGGGCAAATACGGAGTCGCTGGCCGCAACCTGTGCGGTCTCCTGGCCCTGATCGTTTAGGACTTTCAGTTCCATTTATTGGCTCCTTACGCTGTTGGTGTGGCTTTACCCTTCACAGCCGGTCTAATAATGATCTTGCCTTCATCGTGGCCTGGTACAGCTCCACGAACAAGAATCAGCTGGCGCTCTGGATCGACGCGCACGACTGTGAGGTTTTGAACGGTACATCTCTCGTTACCGAGATGACCGGCCATGCGCTTACCTGGGAACACACGACCTGGATCCTGGCGGTTACCAATGGAACCTGGTGCGTTTGTTGTTACGGAGTTACCGTGGCTAGCGCGGTTGGAAGAGAAATTGTGGCGTTTAATGGCGCCGGCAAATCCTTTACCAATGGAAGTTCCTGTTACGTCAACTTTCTGGCCAACAGTAAACATGTCGATAGGAAGAACCTGACCTAGCTTCATATCGCCGATCTTGTCTTCGTCAACGTGGAATTCCTTAAGTATGGAGCCTGCCTCAACACCAGCTTTTTGATACTGGCCTTTAAGGGCTTTATTTACTCGTGAAGGCTTTTTGGAGCCGAACGCAACTTGAATTGCGTTGTAGCCGTCAGTCTCAACCGTCTTGATCTGAGTAATACGGTTGTTGGACACTTCAAGCACGGTCACCGGAACGGATACTCCGTCATCGGTGAAAATGCGCGTCATGCCAACCTTTCGACCGACTAAGCCGAGCTTCTCACTCATTGTTATCTCCACCCCAGCTACGATTGGCTGGGACTTTTGGTCATAAAAAAACGAACGCCGTAAAAG
>JAJPXW010000175.1:0-387 GCA_021205255.1 Burkholderiales bacterium | reverse complement strand
GCGATCTCAAGAGCGCGGATTATAGCCTGAAATTTTTGTATTGCAACTGTCTTTTCGAGATTTTTCAGTCAGTTAGGTGACTTATTTGGGTTTTTGAGTTAATGCTGAGTTCAGCTTTTCAAATGCAAGGTCGCTACTTCTGTCGTCCGCTATAAATAGTAGACATTGATGGAATGAACTTAATAGAAGGAGGAAAGGCTTTAGAAATTGGCTTCGTAAGGAGGATCCTACCGTCTCTTCTATTACTAATATTAGTGGGAAGAGGTGAAGGCTAACTATTGAAAATGTCGCAAGTTAACTAAAAATTTCTTACAAATAAATAGTGGACAAGCTCTGAGCCACTGCTTTTCTTTTAGCTAAAAGGTGGGATATATGAGCTGTTTAAAC
>JAJPXW010000003.1 GCA_021205255.1 Burkholderiales bacterium | reverse complement strand
TTTGAGAACAGCCTGAATTGCGGCATCAGTTGGAAAGCCTTGATTTCTGTAGTCGTTAAATCCTTCAATGTCCGCAGTATGAGCGCTCATTAGAAGAAGTGAATAAGGATCAAGTAAGAGGCGACAAACTGCTGGTGGCTGATCGCCGATTCTTACGAACACTTCTGAGTAAACTCCTGCTACCGTAGTAAGAGAGGAAAGCATGGATATCTGACTTTGATCCATTGCCAGTTGACCTTTGCGTTGCAACTGTTCAATGACTTCAGGCTTCTGTCTTAAAAGAAAAAGGCAATCGGAATTCTCTAGTGCCGCTCTGGCAGTTTCACTTTTCCAATAGTCGGAAGGAGATTGCGTAGCTGTAAAGAACGATCCTTTATATTTACGAGCCCTTCTGTAGCCTTCTTCAATGAACTTGCCAGCGTGGCCTTCACCCATTAAATCCCAAGCTTCGTCAATGATGACAAGTTTGGCTTCTCTTCGATTACCCTCTCGCATCTCCAGATCGATAAGGCACATAAGCAGCATGAGAATGACCGATTGGAGGTCTTTCTTGTTCTTGAGCTGTTCAAGTTCCAAAACTACAAACTTGTTATCAAAACTAATATTGGCTTCGCCTTCAAAGAAAGTTTGATAAGCACCGCCTTTGCAGAATGGAGCAAGCTGCACTCCTAAGTCGGAAATACGAGAGTCATTGAGTTTTGCTTGTTCGACAGGAGAAAGTTTGTCGAAGGCTTCACTCATTGCATAATTGCGAAGCTTCGGATTGGATCCACCAATTCGTCCATTATTAATTAGGGAGTCAGCAAGATTTGAAATGGTCGGAATCTTTCCAAGCTGACCGAATCTTTCCCAGACATCTCGGAAGTGAGTGCCAAGATGGGACATCAGTAAAGTGTTAAGTGGCAATTGTGGAGAAGCCATTTGGGCAATCACTGGAAGCAGAATGTGAATGTCCTTATCGATGTCTCTAATCATTGAAAAAGGATTGAGGCAATCGTAAGAACCATCAGCTCTTGGTGTGTCGGAGAACTCAATACTTTGGCCACCAATTACGGAACAAGTCTTTTCGTAGCTTCTGCCGTTATCGATAATCCAAACTCTGCCACCAGTTCTTAGCATGCCAGAGGCAATTTCATTTAGAAGTACGCTTTTGCCTGAGCCAGATGCTCCAATAACCGCTCCGTTATAGTTGCCATTGAGATTGGCAAAAGGATTGACTGAAAGAATCTGGCCTCTTCGACTGACGAGATTAATAATCGGTGTTGGGTATTCCTGGCCAGCCGCAGGAGGAGAGCCTCTCCAATCAGCAATGATAGGAAGCATGTTGGCTGCGTTCGCTGCTGTCTTAGTCGTACTTCTCTGGGCTACTTTGAGATCGTTGGCTAACAAAGGGCCGGCAGTCATTGGCAAGCTGCCAATCAAACCTTGTAATTGCATGAAAGTATCGACAGAAAGTTCCAGTCCCGTAGTTCTGAATATTGCCTTGGCAGCTTCCGAAGCATTAAAGCGTTCTTCAGGAGTCGGGAAAAGCAATAATTGATTTGTCATGCGTAGCAATCCTTCTCCTGTTTCAAAGGATTCGCAGGCAAGTCTCCAGTCTTCGGCTTCCTTTCTCATGGCCGGAATGACACGGGCGATTTCCGTAATGGCAAGTTGCTCGGCTCTAGCGCTTTTTATTTGAGCTCGGGACTTTTGACTTTCGTAATTGGAAATCGAAGCAATCGTGGTAATGAGGAATGGACAAGGGTAGGTAGCTCCAGTTCCTTTTGGAGAGCCAAGCAACTCGTTCATTTGAGACAAATTGATGGAATCCGGATAATTGCGAACACTCATGGCCACGGCTTCAACTGGTTTTCTAGCCTCAGCAGAAGAAAACTGGATGAAATCGGATTCAATATCGATTTCCGTACTGTGGCTGACGCATTGCATCCTTGGTTCTCTTCCAGAATCAGGAATGGAGGGAAACCAATTTTCTTCAAGGAAGTTCTGGGGATTAAGAAGTTGAGAGACCGTATTGACTAAAGCAACTTCATTCCATACCCAAGGACTGAGATGCCATTGGATTAGAAGAGCCATATGACTTTCTCGAAGAGCAAGCGCCTTTTCTCTTGCAAAGGAATCCATTGGATTCTTTTCTGGAATAACAACTGAGATCCAACTTCTGAAGTTTCTTAGACGGCTTCGCATCATTGGCCGTGGATTGGCATGTGTCCCTTTGAGTAGGAACTCGGCTCTAGAAACGGAGACCTTTTTCATGAGTTCAAGCTGTTCAGCGCGTTCTGGAGAGTCGGTCTCTTTTGGTTGGGCTGAAGAAGTAATGATTAGATCTGTTAACGGCCGTATCCAAGGAGACCCGAAGAGGCTTACTTGAATTCCGGTTCCAGGAGGAGCGCCGTTCCCAAACAAATGCATCAGGCTTTGCGCCATGACGGGCGTCGCTCCAATCTGCGGAGTGATCTCTAAGACATAACCAATGCCTTCAAATGATGCGAAATCTGGACCTGCAATGGCACAAAGATTGTCCGTTTCATCAAAGTACGCATAGGGCAAAATGTCCGAGAAACGGTCAATTTTCATAGGGGAACCAGTCCTCGGAATCATCTCGTTAGGATTAAAGTTCACATTAGAGTTGAACTTTGGGCCAATTAAGAAAGAACCCATGGCCTTGACTAGGGATTTGAATTTAGCTCTTGGCTCAATCTTGGTCATGATGCGTTAGCTGCCTTCAAGAAGTTCAGAGGATTTTCTTTCTTAGGAGGTGTTTCTTCCTCTTTCTGAACTGACAATGGATAGACGGGTCTAAAAGGAGAGCGGGCTTTAGCCATTTCGTCTAAAGCCGGAGCTGACCAAGAGGCTTCAACTACTTTGACGTAGAGATACCGTTGATCGTGCAGATCTCCGTTCTGATCAGTAAAAGGAGCCATCCAGACTCGCAAGATGGTTTCGGGCTTTCTCCATGGAACGGCAGGCGCTATAACGGCGTAATCAACTGGTGACGGATAAGCTTCTTGACCGATGGAAACTGCAACTTCTTCAATTTCTGCAGAGCCAGCCGCTTTTGTTTTAACTACTACCTTTTCTAATGGTGTGGAGATGGCCGATGTTTGTACTGCTTCACCGGAAGCCGTCAGAATATTGCTTTTAGTGCAACCTCCAGGACACTTCTCTTCTTTATTGGAAGCTGGAATGAACTTACCCTTAGCCTCTTCTTCCCTTGCATTACGACTTCCAGTATTTATTGAATTGTCTTCGTTATAGATATCGGAAATCGTTTTGCAAGAAGGTTTACCGGAGATATCGGCACACGCAAAATCCGTATGGGCATTGGCAAATCCAGTTAATCCACCGCAACCAGTCAGAAACATGGCTGAACTACAGGCAATTAAACTTAGTGCGATAGTCTTCATTTTTGTATTCCTTGTTCCTTTCTTTGATTGCCAGCCGAAATGAACGCTTCGAGTTTGTCCAAGGGAATTGCCCCGGCTGAGCGATCTCCAGCACCATTAATTAGAGTCGGTGTTCCACCAATACCTAATTCGGCGCCAAGCCGTATGATGGTTTCGACTGGAGAATTGCAAAGAGGGCTAGCTGTGTAAGGAGTAACGGCTGCACCTTTATAAGTGGCGTCTAATGCAGCAATACTGTCTTTTTGACACCAGACGGCATCGCTCTTGGCCTTAGCTTCCGGATGAATAGAAGTCAGTGGATAGAGGAAAGTCCAGATTGTGACGTTATCCACGTTTTCTAATGTCTGAGCAAGTTTCCGAGAGAAAGGGCAATCGACATCTGTAAATAAGACAAGCTGTCTTTCTCCTGTTCCTTTGACTTGCTTAATAGCCAAATTTAAAGGAAGCTTGGCAATATCGACTCTTCTAATCTCTCTTAACTTAGCATCAGTGAGGTCAATTCCCTTTTCTATATCGAGAAGACGTCCAGTAAAGATAAATCTAGCGGATTTATCGAAATAGACGACTTCCTTTCCAACAGTAGCTTCAAAGAGGCCTCTAATAGGAGTCAAAGAGAAGCCAAGAACTTGAGTCTTAGGATAGCGTTCCTTGAAATTAGCAGCTGCTTCTTTAAGTTCGACAAGTAATTTTGTAGGAGTATCTTCCTGTGTCGGTTGCCCAGAGAGCCGTTCTCCTATGATTGCTGATTCTCTATGCTGAGGCTGAAAAGGTGCAGGATTTTGGTCTTTCATGGAAGCGGGTGTTCCAGTGTTTGGGATTACTCTCATTGGAGTCGGAGATTGGCTATCTTGTTGGCCTTTACCTGCAAGCAATGGACCAACTAGTACTTTTGGAGAATCAGGAAGAGGCGAAGTGTTTT
>JAJPXW010000220.1 GCA_021205255.1 Burkholderiales bacterium | reverse complement strand
TGTTGAAATTCATAGTTATGTTCGGAAGTTTAATGCAATACCATTAGGGTTTTTATTAGGGGTTTTAAGATTTTATAAGAGTATTAGAGGAAGATTCAAAACATAGAATTTCATAATTAATTCCCTCGTTAACGTCTTGTTATTATCACGGTTTCTAAGCAGATTTCTAGAGCTTTTATGTTTCCAACGAATCAAGCTCGGTCTCTAATTGGAAGATAGGTGTAACGGAAGCTGTGGCAGACTAGATGGATTGGCAATCTCTTCACTGCACCACGAGAAGAACCATCTAAAGATTTCGGAGAAATCGAAGTCTTATCCCTTTACATAGCAGCTATATGTAGATAACGCCTCAGTTTGAAGTTTTGTCCTACAAAGAAGCAAGAAGTTGGTCCATGGACTATGAAGTACTTCTTGAAGCAAGGGCTGGCTCTTGGTTCCTATCATTTAGTGGCGTGAAGCAGACAAAATTAATTCTTGTAATACTTGCAGTTACATGCAACTGGTAGCTACGTATTCGCTCCAAACCAACTGTGGAGACAGGTGAAAACCCTTGGTTAAAGCAGTGGAAATTCAAATGGAATGAAAAAGCAAATGCTTCAAGCTCTAAAGGCTTCCTGACTAAACACAGATTCAAGGAAATAGTTTCGGGATAGGTTTTAAGGGCAATAGTGGCCTTTTATGTCTATAGCCAATGTTGCCAAGCCTGCACAACATTCAGGACATGCGAAGCCAAGAGTTTAGTCAGGAATTGGTCACTGGGGGAAATCAAATCAACCTCTTTAGGATAAGAAGCGCGAAGAGCTGAAAAGAAGAAATAGGCTAATTCTCTGGTCAATAAAGAAGCAGTAAACGAAAATTCTATAGCTTCGTCATTTAGGAGGCCGCGGCTAAGAGATTCGGAAATTCTTGAAGTCAAATTGATGCGCTAGTAAAGCCGAAGTTTAATTAGACGTGGCTTGAATCCCAATCTTCGACTTAGACAGATTCTTCCTTAATTCTTTGAGTTAGCATTTGGCAAACCCTATTCATCGAAGAGGCATCCAATGAAAAAACGCGTTACTAAAATCGCCACACTGATTGCATGCGCTGTGACTGTCATGCTTTGTGGCTGCGATTATTCAACCAATACCGCAGAAACGGCTAAGCAATTAGCATCACCTATTCTCGGTATTGCAACGCCAGGCAAAACAACTTTGGATGATTTCGAAAAAGCAGTGGCGGCAAAGCGCTGTAAGTACGAATACAAGACCGTGGAACCACAAGTTCTAAGCAGAATCAATGTAGATGCAGGCTGTTTTGATCTACCTGGGAAACCATCAGTGGAAGCAACAGCCGCCTGGAGAGAGACTCCACTTAACCATATAGCTATAGAGTTTCCAGGCCCTAAGGCTCCTGAGCTATATAAGGAATACCTAGAAGCACTCGAAAAGACCTATGGCAAACCAGATAAAGAAGTTAATCGTCCCGATATGCAATCTGCGGTTTGGCAACTCGCTGGTCAGGATATGCTTATTTCTCTAGTCAGTGATGAAGGCCATGGTGGACATGGAGAGCACATAATAGTTTTTTCCATGGGAGAGGAAGCCATAGAGAAGGCGGACATGTTCGTTAAACAAGGAATGCTGGAGTAAGGCTCCTAGCAATATCATCTACTCACATTCGTTGCATCAAGATAAGGCAAGGAATTGCCATTGAGCTTCCTTATGCTTAGTCACGCTAAGAAACCCCATATGGAATCTATTAAGGACTCTCCTTGTGTAGTTTTAAGATTGAAGAGTTTGAAGTAAGTGTGGAGTTTGAAATTGAAAGCTTGTCAGCTGGAACGAAGCGGACCTCTAATTCACTTCAGATCAGAGCCAATCTCGCACAAGAGGTGCCGCACGCCTTTTTTTGAGGAATAGGACGCCTTTCAGGGGATTGTTTGTAAATCGAATAAAACCGCAGTCAGTATAAAAATACCATAGGCTTTCCGATTTTAGGTCCACTATCAGGCCAAGCGGTGGAAGCTTATTATCTTTAGAAAAGCTATTGCGTTATCTATTAAACGCCTTCCTATTCCTTGGCCCTGATAAGCCACCCCACCGCAAGACAACCCAATAGACCGACAGGACTTCAGGATATTTAGTTTTAACAAACCCAGTTGGTTAATCTTTGGTTTTCACAGAAGGCATATAGAGAGTAAAGAAGCTGTAAATCTTTTTATGGTTCGCTTCGTCTACTCCTATTAAGCATTTACGGTAACCAGCCTTCATATCCTGGTTAGCTTGGGTTCTTAGATAGTGGTTAAGTACCGGATCGGCGCCATCAAAGCCTTTTCTGTCATGGGGATGTGAATCGAGCTCCATTACTCGGAAAAGGCTTTCTTGATGCATATCAACCTTTTATCTTGACAAAAAATGGTTTTTGCAACCTCTCTAATGCCTCATCCACCACTTTCTCACAATGATCAACGCAATCCTTATCCTCAAGTTTTTCTAGGAATTCCTGCGCCACATCTGGAGTAATAACATTTGTGACAGCATTGCCCTGACAGAATGGTATGGCAAAACGGTTAGTGGAAGATTTGGAACGATATGTGACATGTGGATGCTTCATTTGAGTAAATATAAAATTCTTTGACGGGTTGGAAAGTGCCAGTTAGACGATCTTCCGGAAGGAATTAGAAACCACAAATTGAACTGAAACTGTAATCGAGCAATTCCACCTTTTGAAGTTTCCCCATTTCCTAGCTCCGATCGCAAAATGACTTAGTTTTACGTAGATTTATCCCGAAAATAAAGTCCACCAATAGTAGCTAACCTATTTGGAGTGATAGCTTTATCGATTAGATAAAGGTACGATAAATTTGGTGACTGCAATTAAAAATGAATTTCTGTGTTGTATTCAACGGCTTAAGGGCAAATAAAAAGAATGATTAACATTCCTCACCCCAACCCAAAGCCCTAAAAGCTTTTACGTTTCCGATTACGCCCAGTCTGCAATCAAAGCCAAACTGATTAGAAATGTAGCTATTGGTGCCCACTGACTGATTTGAACAGACGACCTACCGCTTACAAGGCGGTTGCTCTACCACTGAGCTAAGCGGGCTTCCATTTGAGAAGGCAGATTATACGCAAAAAACGGCAAGCACAAAGTACAACTTCTAAAAAATTTCCCATTTCGCAGACTGACAATTGGACAAGCTCTTTTGTGCATAGCGATTTAAAGGGATTTTAGCCTGGTTAGCCGGAATTGAATAAGCCCAAAGTAACTGTAGTCAATAGAGAAAAATTTAGGCTTCAGTCTTTCGGTAGTCTGAATTCCCAGGACTAAAGCCTACAAATTTGAAACTTGGCGGTTAATCGGTCACTTCCGTAAAGATCGTTTTCTTTCTTGGTGCAGGCTTTTCTTGTGGCTTCGCTTTGGGAGGAGTTTCTTCTATTTCCATTGGAAGTCCTTGCTTGAGCTCGTCAGCAAAAATGATCTTTATATTTTTGAAAGGCACATAAACGTGCTCGCCAACTCCGTGAAAAGTCGCATCAAAGGAGACATGGTCATTTTCCATTTCTAGATCCTTGACCGCTTCTGGATCAAGACTGAAAGCTATTTGACCATCTATCACATATTCTCTCGGTACCTGTAGCTTGTCTTTATTTTTAGTTGCGTCCACCACAATCAAAGGCGTGTAGTTGTTGTCACAACACCATTCATAGAACGCACGTAAAAAATAAGGTTTAAGACTGGGGAGTCCTTCAGCATTTAACTTCATTTGCGCATCACTCTTTCTGATGGGGTAAGGGCTTCTATGAAAGCTGGACGCGAGAAAACTCTTTCAGCGTACTTTTGAACAGGTCTGCCTTGTTCTGGAAGTTCTATTCCATAAAAATTTAGTCTCCAGAGCAATGGAGCTAGAGCGATGTCGAGCATCGAGAACTCATCGCCTTTTAGATACTTGTTGCGAGCTACTACTGGAGCTAATCCTGTCAATTCAGTCCTGATCCGATCTCGGGCTTCCTGTCTTTTATCTTCCGGAGCACTCTTGTTTTCCAAGACGGATACATACTTGAAAATTTCTCTTTCGAAATTAAATAGAAGAAGACGCGTCCTAGCTCTTTCCACTGGGTCAGGCGGCATTAACTGCGGATGCGGAAAGCGCTCATCAATGTATTCGTTGATGATGTTAGATTCATAAAGCACGAGATCTCTTTCTACGAGAATCGGCACTTCACCATATGGATTCATTACATTGATATCTTCGGGCTTATGGTAAAGGTCGATATCACGGATTTCAAAATCCATGCCTTTTTCAAATAAGACAAACCTGCACCGCTGGGAAAACGGGCAGGTATTGCCTGAATACAAAACCATCATAA
>JAJPXW010000007.1 GCA_021205255.1 Burkholderiales bacterium | reverse complement strand
CTCTACGGTAATCTTCGAGGCGTCTGCAGTGGAAGTAAATGCGCTTGAACCGTCGGTCATGATCGCAGCGTCCACCACAGTAGTCGAACCGCTGCCGAAATAGAGATCCCCTTGACCAAGATCGACATGGTTAGTCGCATCTGAATAGACGTTTGAACCTACCGCAATACAGCCGCTTCCCGTTGCTACTGGAGTTGTTACAACTAACCTACTTGAAGTCTCAGGGACATTGGGAGCCCCGATGGAATCAGCCCAAGTAAGGGAATCTTTACCAAGTCCCAAATCGCCATTGCCGCCTACATAGATATTAGTGTCTACGGAGCCACTAGGATTTAATTCGACATGGACGGCGTTATCGGAGGATAGTTCCTTATTGTTTCCGACAACAATACTTCCGCCATTTAAAGTTGTATCGCCGTTGACTACAAGATTGGCGCCTCCAAAGTTAATCGTTCCGTCGTCCATAACTAAGTTGCCAATAGTCATGCTACCTGTGCTGTTCAGTGTGCCGCCGGCCATTTCAAGCTTATCCCAGACGGACGTGCCTGTATTGTTCTCGGTACCGCCTTCAGCGATATGCAGCGTACCACCGTTTTCGGAGCCTTGATTGTTGTTTACAGCCCCTTCCTGAATATCCAAGTTTCCATAGTGGATAGAACCGTCATTGTTAATTGTTCCGGCCAACTGTGTCTGCTTGACACTAGAAGCATCTATCTCACCCTCTTTATCATTATTTAAAGTTCCGTTAATTGCAAAATCGTTTTGTACAGTGAGATTTCCTTTATTGTTCTCAATGCCATTTGATGCAACTACTAATGATTTCCATTCCGAAGTACCAGTATTCGTATGGGTACCTCCTTCGGCGATGTTGAGCGCACCACCTGTTTCATAGCCTTTATTACTGTCAAGCGCTCCTGCTTGTATTGCCAAGTCTCCGTAACGGATTGAACCTTCATTGTTTATCGTTCCTGCCAACTGAGTCTCTGGAACGGTCGAAGCATCTATAGTTCCATTCTTGCCGTTAGTCAGGGTTCCATCTACGGCAAAAGCATTTTCCACAGTCAAATTACCTGTGTTGCTCTCAGTAGCATCTTTAGAGATGGTGACGGAATTCCAAACTGAAGTACCCGAGTTCGTATGAGTACCTTCTACAGTCAACCATTGGCCTTTTTCATATCCAGTATTGGTCGAAGAAGCATTCGAAACTATGACCATGTCGTTGTAGTAGGCGGAACCTGCATTGCTCAATGGCCCATTGACTTGAGTAGTCTCTACATCAGTTGCGTAAAGCTTAGATCCTTCGCTATTAGTAAAACCGGCTTCCCCGACAACAAATTGCGGCGATGTCTGATCCTCTTCTTCTCCAGATTCTTCGGTATCGGCTTCTACAAGCGAAATTAGAGAAGTATCGCCATGTTTTTCGATATAGAGGACTCCGTTATTTACTGTTGAACCAGGACCTGTCAGGCTATTGGTATGCAAAGTGGCGTTGCTTGCGATATTGACATTGCCCTCATTACTGATTGTCCATACTCCGAACTCTCCGTTCTTGATGTTAAGCGCCCCTGGCTCATCCAAGGCAACGGAATTTACCCATCCTGCCGTACCGTCCACGGTTCCATGGGAGCCAAGAGTAAAAGAGCCATCCTGAACAGATACGCTACCTCCATCGTTCGAGTCCATAAGTAACCGATGTTCCGCATCGTCAAATGATTCTCCTTCGCCTGTCGCCGATCCGACTAACGCCAGCTCCTTTCCATTAACAATAGAGACTTCATTGGCGTTTGCGATATCCTTAAAGCCCATGGATGTCGAAAAATGGTTTGCGTCGGATTGCTCTTCGTCCGTTCCTACGACAAGTTTGCTAAAGGAGTCGCCATTAGCCGCAGTCGTATTATTGAGAGTCACTCCGCTAAGAACCACTCCAGGATTCTTGACGGCAACTAAATCTTCATTCTGTAATTGTTCCACTGAATCGACATTGAATTCACTTGTAATCGTCCCTAGGAAAACTACGTTAATCTCATCGGCGTTTTCATAAGCATTGGCCATTGCGCTAAGGACGCTGCCAATTAGCGATGAGGCATAGTATTTGTCCGAAACGACTAAGTTTCCTCCCGACTGGATATCAACACCGACAGCAACGGGATCCTTAACCGAACCAACTGAAGTGGCTCCCACCACCTCCGATTCGATATAGGTAGTGCCTGAGGGATCTAGAGCATTCAGATAAAAGACTTGACCTCCTACGCCATCGAAGAATTCATGGGCTTTCACCTGCAACGCACCACCATTTTCCAAAGTAATGGAATGCTGAGTTTCTCCATCTAAATCCAGAGAGTTGGCTATAAGTATTCCACCGCTTTCAATATCGATAGTCGTCTCGGAAGTTACCTCGGAGGCTATGACAGAAGTCAATCCTTTATTTGCGTTTTCATCTTCTGGACTTGCCGACCCATACGCCATGTCGCCTTTGATATAGATAGTATTCGCACCAAGGGATTGAGTTGAATTGTGCGAATCGTCCAAAGTACCGCCATATACATATAAGGTGCTGTTGGTAAACCATCCCTTGTCGACTTCGAAATTTCCACCTGTCTGATAATAGGTAACGTTATCGGCCGATAGGGAATCGACAATAACATTACCTGCATCGGCGAAGATGCTGCTTCCCTCTTCAGCCATAAGATGGGTCATTTCGGCAAAGCTATCCGACTCTCCCGAATTCTTAAGAGTCGCTCCCTTTTCAAGCTCGACGTATGTAAGATCCATTGTCCCCGAGTTAATCAACGAATCGGTAACAATAGTGGCTCCTTTGACTTCAACCTTCCCGAAGTTAGTTAGTTTAGCTTCAACTGTCAACTCGCCTGAAATAGTTAAGGAACCGCTGCTTTCGTTAGAGAAATCGCCTCTAGTAAAATATTCCTTTGCGGAAATTTCCCCTCTATTAGTGCCCTCTTCCAACGTATAAAGAACATCCGTCTCAATCGTTCCTAAGTTTTCAAAACCACCAGAAACTTCGATAAATTGAGCACTGACTACACCCGATTCGAAATTGACCAAACCTTCCACGAGGAAATTTCGATCAGCCGTTAATCGGCCGCTGTTGCTTGCATCTCCAAGAATATTAATTGTCGTCGCTTCTAGAGAGCCCTCATTCGAGGATATAGAAGAAGCTGTGACGCTTTTAGCCTTAATGGCTGAAGATAGACCTGTATTGGTAATATCGCCAATCACCTGCATCGTTTGAGTCGACAGCTCCCCAGTATTTAACAATGAGCCAGCTGAAAGGGAATTAGTAGCGCCCAAGGAAGAAGAGTTGTTGACATTGCCAGTAACGTTAACCGTGGAAGCAGTAAGAATCCCTGAATTCTCTTCAATAGATTGTGCTGTCAGCGCAGAATTTATTTCTAAATTGTTTGAATTGATAATTTGACCAGCATTTAAATTAAAAGCAGAAATTTCCCCAGAATTATTTAAGGCATGCAAAACATTGATTGTTGCATCTGTGGCCGAAACTGTTCCGTTAATATTATTTTCTAGAGACCCAGCTACTAACTCTTCTGTTGCAGTAATATTTTTTGAATTAGTTAAACTACCACTTACTTCAATGTTACTAGCAGTTCTGAATCCAGCATTTTGATTAATATTTTGAGCTGTTAGCGTATCCGCTGTAATTATGGCAATTTCAGAGGTATTTGAAAGAGTTGAGGCTACTCTAACAGATGCACCAGAAGCTTGAACTGTACCACTATTTGATAACGATCCGCTACTAAATGCATCTGAGATTATTAATTGATTTGAATTAACAGCATTGCCTGAAGAAGCCAAGTCCGCAACCTCAAAAGTCCCTTCATTAGAAAGATCCGCTGTGGCCAAAGCCGTAGCATTTAAAATGCTGTTTTCACCTATATTATGGACATATTGTGTAGCGGCCACTTGTGTAGCTACAAACTGGCCGTAATTCTCAATATGCATAGTGTCTACTAAATCGGCAGTTAGACTCCCCGAAGCAAAGTTTCTTATATTATTAGCTACAGAAAGTCTTGCAGTACCTTCTTCTTTATGAACAACCAAAGTTCCGTAATTAGCTGCATCACTTGATTCGAAGTCATTAAGTGCTGTAAGGGTTGCTCCTTCATAATTGTTTACCCATGCATCAGCTTCCACATCTCCTATCAGAATATTCCCTTTGTTGTTTACTGTATAACCTTGTATTTCACCTTTTTGGTTTTGAACCGTTATAGTTCCGTTATTTGTAAATACTCCAAGAGATCCTAAAATTGTTACTGATGTATTTTGAAAATCTATAGTGCCGTTATTTATGATGTCGCCAGTAGAACTCAAATGAAA
>JAJPXW010000174.1 GCA_021205255.1 Burkholderiales bacterium | reverse complement strand
ACTACGGCAAGAGCACCATTGGCAACAGAAGCGACATTGAAAATGTCAAGATTGAAAATCTTCAAGCTTTCTATCATCGCTATTACAGACCGGATAATGCCGTACTGACTGTCAGTGGCAAGTTCGATGTCCAAAAGACTCTTGATCTAATTGCAAAGGATTTCGGCAAAATTGAAAATCCAAAAGAAGCTCTTCCTCAGGAATGGACAGTTGAACCGACAGCCGATGGAGAAAGAAATTTCCAAATTCGCCGCCGTGGAGAGGCCCAGCTAGTTGCTGTTGCCTACCGTATCCCAAGCGCACTTCATCCGGATATCTATGCGGTTGAAACTGCCGTCGACGTACTCTCCGATGTTCCAAACGGACGTCTTTACGATTCACTTGTTAAACCAGGATTGGCCACTCAGGTATTTGGCTATGCAGTTGGTGCAAAACAGCCTGGTTATGCCGTATTCGGAGCAGTAGTCAAGAAAGGCGAATCGATTGAGGCAGTAAAGAACAAACTTATAGATACTATTGAAACGTCTTTAGAAAAGACACCGATGACTGCTAAGGAACTCGAAAGAGCTAAACAAGAAGCCCAAACTTCCTTTGAAAGAGCTTTTTCGGATCCCGAAGGCTTTGCAGTCGGTTTATCAGAATACATAGCCCTGGGCGACTGGCGTCTGTTCTTCTATGGGAGGGACGAGACTAGCAAAGTTACAGCCGAACAAGCTGACAATGTTGCCTCTAAATATTTCGTCAGGGATAACAGAGTGGTAGGAGAATTTATTCCCGAGGATTCTCCGAAGCGCGCTGAGATTCCACAGGCACCATCCGCTCAGGAGCTATTGTCTTCCTACAAGGCTAAGCAGGATACTTCCCAGGCCGAAGCCTTCGATGCGTCTTACGACAACTTGAACGCTCGTACCATTCGCTTCCAGGTAGGTAACTTGAAAGTTTCCATGCTGCCAAAGAAAAACAGAGCCGAAACTGTTAAGGTGAGCCTTGACTTCCCGTACGGCAATGAAAAGAATCTGTTCGGTAAGAACGTCATTCCAGCCGCTACCATGGCAATGCTCTCCCGTGGTACGAAAGATATGACACGCGGTCAAATTGAAGACGAGATGACCAAACTCAAGATGACTGGTGGGATTGGCGGTTTCGTCACTACCAGAGACAATCTTGACAAGGCTCTTACTTTAATAGCCTATCTCTACCACAATGCAAGCTTCCCACAGGATGAATTCGACCAGCTGAAGAAGCAGTTGACGGTTATGGCTGAAAGCAGCCGTGATAAGCCGGATACACTTGCTGACGAAGCCATCGGCCAGCACTTCAATACCTATCCAAAAGGCGATGTCCGCCACTCTTCAACTATTGCGGAGAATTTGGAAGATATTAATAAGCTAACCTTGGAAGACGTCAAGAAGCATGCAAAGGACTTTTTCGGTACAGCTCGTGGTGAGATCTCCATTGTTGGCGACTTCGATCCTAAGAGTGCCGAGGCGACTATAAAGCAGGTCTTCACTGACTATCCGAGTAAAGCCGAATATGCCAGGATCATTCGCGAGTACAAGCCAATTGAAGCGACTCGCATCGTGATCGATACTCCTGAAAAGGAAAATGCAGTTCTTACAGCCCGTGCTGTCTTCCCAATCAATGAGGAAGACGAAGATGCAATCGCTCTCGAAGTAGCTAACTGGATCCTAGGTGGTGGAACCGGACTCTCCAACCGTATCATTGATCGCTTGCGCCAGAAAGAAGGTCTTTCCTACGGTGCCGGCAGTGGGGTAAGAATCCCGACCTTTGGTAATAACGGTGTATTTGCCGCAAGAGCCATCGTAGCTCCTCAGAATCTTTTGAAAGCCGAAGCTAGCCTGAAAGACGTGATTGACAAAGCTGTTAAGGAAGGCTTTACTGAACTAGAAGTTGAAGAAGCCAAGAAAGGCATTATTCAAAGCTCCCAGGTCGCTAGAGCGCAGGATAGATATCTAGTTTCTTCTTGGCAGAAGAAGCTTGATACCGACCGTGACTGGAACTACAACAAAGACCGTGAGGAAAAACTGAAAGTTCTAACTCTTGATCAGGTCAATGCCGCATTACGCAAATATATAAAGCCGGACGAAATCACTTTTGTCCTTGCTGGAGATATGAGTAAAGCCGAACCTAAGGAGGCGGAAACTAAGAGCGCGGAACCTAAGAAGGCTGAAGCAACTAAATAAATAAACAGAATCATCCCGGAAAAGTTCCTGTGGCTAGAGGAAGCCCAGGGGCTTTTCTTTTTTCTTTTTTCTTTTTCCTTTTTCTGCTCCCGGTTTTCTAAGCCTGTTTAATCCAGCTACTCAGACGCAAAATTTGGAAGGCAACGTTTTATTTTGAAAGGTGAATTCAGGTCTAATTTAAAGGAAAGTTAAGGGGAAAGGATTTTATTGACCTTTAAGACAGTTTCTTCCATTACACCGCACAGAAACGTTTGACCGGTTTCCTAATAGCTTTTGTCAATATCACTTTTGAATTAAATAAAGCTACTAATTAAAGCATGTCCTCTGAACCCCATTTCTGCTTGAAATGCTTTACACAGCTATATTTCGTCTTGGAAGATTGGTCAGGAATAAGATTCAAAAATTTGTGTCTGTAGGAGGTCTTCAGGACTTTAATGGGGCTTCTAAATCTTCTTTCAATTTAATTGCGGAGGATAGAGATATGTGGTTGAAATTAGACCAATTAGGAGTGCAGGCGCTATGGACTGCAATAATTGTGCAGTTTGTCGCGGGTTTGATGACTTCCTCAGTATCTGCAGTTGCCCCACAAATTATTTCCTCGATTCACTTCAATACCTCTTTTATTGGTCTCTACACATCGTGCGTCTATGTAGGAGCTTGTATATGTTCCTTAATAGGAGGCACTTTTATTAGGAAGTATGGACCAGCGAGAATGGCCGAATACGGATTAATCGGTTTCGCACTTTCTCTTTTCCTCTGTTTGTTCGGCTGGCCGGCAATCATTATTGGGTCAGGTTTAATCCTAGGTTTAGGCAAAGGCCTTCTAATGCCTGCCAATAACACGATGATTAGCCACCACACCAATAGGTCCCATCTCAACTTAGTCTTTTCAATAAAGCAGACAAGTGGACCAGTTGGTGTTGCTCTTTCTGGAATACTTCTTCCATTTTTAGCCGTTATTTACGATTGGCGCCTTGCATTAGCTTTCGTTGCTTCAACGGGTGTATTTGGAGCGTACTGGTGTTGGAAAGTCAAGAAGGACCAAGATACCTATACCGTCAAAATGGGAAAAATTAACCTCTCAACCCTCGGACAAAGCCTAAAACTCGTCATCGAAGACCGATCTCTTTTACAGCTAGCACTTTTAAGTGTCTGCTACAAAGGTCTCTCGGCCGCTTCCTTCGCATATTTAGTGACCTTTCTGGTGCATGAGCAGTTTTCTTTGCAATTTGCCGGACTGGCCTTATCCATTTCTACTGCGGGAACTTTCGTAGGAAGGCTTTTCTGGGGATGGTTGGCCGACAAAGTCGAATCTTCAAAGCTAGTTTTAGCTCTATGCGGACTGGTAATGGGAGTGTCTGCAATTTGCCTAGCGCAAATTACTTCAGAAACCGTTCAAATATTAGTACCTTTAGTTACGTTTTTCTTCGGATTCTCAGCCAAAGGATGGTCAGGCGTTTATTTTGCGCAAGTTGCAATTAGTTCTCCGCAGGGTAGGGTAGCTGAAGCAACAGGAGGTGCCCATTTCTTTATGTACATAGGAGCGATTTTTGTTCCAATGATTTTTGGTTTACTCGTAACTTACCTTCAGAACGACTACCGACTGACTTTCTATATCATTGCGGCTATCACGATTTTCTCTGCTTCAATAGTCTTCTCTTTGAAAGGGGCAAAAGCAGAAAAGTAAAAGGGACGGTTTTCAGAAATAGCAGTGTAAATTTCCTTTTGCCACTTCTGTTCAAGAAGTTGAGGCAATGGAGCTGAAAAGGCAATCCATTCCTAAAAATAAGACCATAAGAAATAAGAAATGAGAATTGCGGAAAGTCCTTCCATTAGTAAAGGCAAAGAAGTCCTGTAAGCAGTATTTGCTTCCATAGGTGTCTCTACGAAGTTTCAGAGATAATGCATGCCTGCATAGTCTTCTAATTGTGATATCTCGCACTACGTTTCAATGATATCCAATAGGGTATTCATGGCAGAGGACAATGGTAGGCAGTCCCTAACCAATTCCCTAACATCAAAATCAGAAGCTTTCACAACTTGATACTGACTATCTATTACAACAAGCAATAGTGAAATAATAATCATTTAGTAAAATCCATCTGCTTATTAGTCAGCAATTCCAACTTTTAACAGGAGGGGAGTGTGACACTGACAGAAT
>JAJPXW010000170.1 GCA_021205255.1 Burkholderiales bacterium | reverse complement strand
GTATTAGAAAGGAAGTTTCATTCCACCAGTAGCTGCCGACATTGTCTTTTCGACTTCGGCATCGACTTTTTTCTGGACATCGTTCAAAGCGGCAGTGATCAGATCTTCGATCATTTCCTTATCTTCTTCCGAGCCAAGGAGGGAAGCGTCTATTTCTACTTTCTTGCATACATTCTTGCAGGTCATGGTGATTTTTACCGCACCAGATCCTGCTTCTCCGGTAACTTCAACTGTTTCAAGGACTTGCTGAGCCTTTTTCAAGTTATTTTGCAACATCTGGGCCTGTTTCATCATTTGGCCCATCTGGCCCATGCCGCCGTATCCCTTCATGTTTTTTCCTTCAAATATTTCTAGGGTTGTTGTCCTTATCGAACAACGTCAAATTTTCGACTTTAAGTGGTGCACCAAAGAAATCCGCAATTTCCTTGACTCTTTTAGTGGACGAAATTTTATCTAATTTTTTCTTTTTTTCCTCTTCGAACTCCTGTTTTAGAAGCCTAGACAATGTTTGACTGCCCTTCTTAGGTGAATGGATGACTTTCAAAGTGCAATTAGGATCGAGAACCTTTTTCAGCGCCACTGCCAGAGGCTCTATATGCTCGGGCTTGCAAAGAGCGCTCATCCTGTTCGAGATAACCATCTCGTTATTCTCATAGCTAACGAATTCCGATTCCATCACAAGAGGCTGACTATTTGCTTCCAATTGAATTTTTCTAGCCACTTCCAACCAAGGATTTGACTTTACTAGAACGCCTTCAAACTCGTCTTTTGTTTCTTGAAAAGCGGGTTCCGGTTTGGATTGCTCTATTGAAGCGTACCTGTCTTGTGCAGCTCCATAGATTTCCTCTTCTGTATAGCCACCACTTGGAATATCGGCATCGACATAGGGAGGAGGTTCGTTATCTTCTGGAATATTGGATGGTTCAGAGGGCTGTAAATCAACTTCCTTGTCATTATCCGCAATAAACGGCCCTTGGGAAGCTTTATCCATTGGTTGCGATGCAGGTTCTTCTTTAGCAATATTTCCTTTATTGGTATCTAAATTCTCAGAAGTAACCTCTTTAGCTGCTAAATCCTCCTTCTTGGGCGCTTCTTCTACTGAAGCGATCGTCTCTTGTTTTTTATTATTTTTTACTTTCTGCTCTTCCTTTGTTACTTCAGCCGGAGTTGCTTTTTCTTTTTCCTTTTCTTTTACAGCTTCATTTATTGCTTCTTCCTTAGCTACTTTTTCTTTTGAGGCTTTTGCCTTAGCGGTTTTTAGTTTTTCAGTTTTAGCCTTTGTGGCTTTTTCCTTTGCTTTTGCCTCGGAAGTGGTTTTTACCTCGGAAGCTTCTAAAGTGGAAGCTGTCTGTTTTTCCTGCGAAGCTTGTTTAGTATCCTCTACATTAGAAACTGGAGAAGTTTTAGCCACTTCAGCTTCTTTTAGCTCTTTCTTTTCTTCGACAACTGCAGTAGCTACTTTTTCTGCCACGGGTGTGGAAGCTACCTTTGCTTCAACCTCAGGTTTTTGCTCCTTCTTTACTAAAGCTTCCTCTGAATTGCTCGCTATTACTTCTGCGGATTCAGTGGTAGAGACAGAGCTAGGTTCAGTTTGTTTTGTCTCCGATATGTTTTGGATTTTATTTAAATCTGATGATGCTTCAATACTTGGTTTTATTTCCGTGGATAAAGAAGGATTCGCTACTACTTTTGGAGAGTCGACTACTGCCTTAACTATTTGTTTTCTTGGAGTTGTCCCGTCATAAGGCGAGAAGGCCAGCATCCTAAGAAGAGCCATGGTGAAGCCTGAATATTCATCAGGAGCCAAATTCATTTCATTGCGTGAATGAATAGCTGTCTGGTAATAAAGCTGTAGTTCGTCAGGCTGGAAAATTTCAGCAAGCTTTCTTATCTGTTCGGCATCAGGTTGCGCATCAGTCAAAGACTGCGGGAAAAATTGCGCCATTGAAACCCGTTGCAAAATAATAGCCATATCCTTTAGAGCTTGCTCATAGGACAGGCCTCTATTTCCTATTTCATCGGCAACGGCAATCAGGCCTTGCGCATCTCTCTTTCCTAAGGCACTTAACAACCTAAATAAAGTCGTGGTATCGACTGTACCGAGCATCTCCCGGACGCTATCGACACTAAGGTGTTCGGCACTGTAGGCAATGGCTTGATCTAAAAGAGATAGGCCATCCCGCATTGATCCCTTGGCACCTTCGGCAAGCATACGAACTGCTTCTGGCTCGTACCACACTTTCTCCTTTTCAAGGAGCTCTTTCATATGGTCGGCAACAGCCGTTGGTGAAAGGTTCTTCAAGCTAAATTGAAGACATCTAGAAAGGACTGTGACTGGAACTTTTTGCGGATCAGTAGTCGCTAGGATGAATTTGACGTATTCCGGCGGCTCCTCCAAAGTTTTTAACATAGCGTTAAAGGCTTGGGAAGTCAGTTGATGGACTTCGTCAATCATATAGACCTTAAAGCGTGCGTTAGTAGGAGGATATTTAGCCCTTTCTAATAGCTTGACCATATCGTCCAGCCCGCGGGTACTTGCCGCATCCATTTCAATATAGTCAACAAAACGATCTTGGTCGATGGAAGTACAAGCATCGCAGACTCCACACGGTGTAGCTGTAATACCGCCAGTTCCATCAGGTCCAGTGCAGTTAAGGCATTTTGCTAGGATTCTGGAAATTGTGGTCTTGCCCACACCTCGCGTGCCAGTAAAAAGATAGGCGTGATGGAGACGATTATGGGTTAGTGCATGCGTTAGCGCCTTAACCACGTGATCTTGTCCGATCAGGCTAGCAAAGTCATGTGGTCGCCACTTGCGTGCAAGTACTTGATAAGCCATGGATGTTCCTAAAGAGTCTTAGCTACGAAACCCTGTCGCCAAGTTTTGAGACCTTCCGCAGCCTAAGCAGATTGTAGGCAAATTATATTTGCCTGACCTGTAAATCGGTAAATCGGTAGATCAGTAAATCAGTAAGAGAAAGCTTAGAGGCCTATCAAGCGAGATGCAATAGCTTTATTTACCTAAAGCCTTATTTACCTAAGGCCAAGTCGCGCAAAGACTCTCCCGTAACTCTGCAAATTCTCCAGTCTTGCAAGACCTTTGCTCCCAAACTTTCATAGAACTGTATGGCTGGTTTGTTCCAATCAAGAACTGACCATTCAAACCTCCCACAGTTCTCTTCGATCGCCACATTCGCTAAATAAACCATAAGCTGTTGCCCATACCCTTTATGCCTGTAAGGCTCCTTCACAAAAATATCTTCGAGGTAGAGGCCTTTGACGCCAAGAAAAGTAGAAAAGTTGTAGAAGTAGAGAGCAAAAGCGATAGGAATCTCCTCTTCTCCAGCTTTTTCGGCTTTTTCATTTTTTTCGTAGCCAATTACTGCATGTGCGACCGCATCTGCTCCAAAGAGGCTTGCTCGTAGATTCTTGGCAGTAGCAACGCATTGGCTTTCAAGCTTTTCATAGACCGCCAAACCTTTAATAAGTTCGAGAAGTAGCTCGCAATCTTCCGGTGTGGCTTTCTTAATGGAGAAGTCGGACATTTCCTTTCCCTATAAACAGAGTGGACCACACCTCGGCACTGCTAGCTTCGTTATGGCTGCTTCGTTCCCGACCTGACCAGATTCACGACATTTACATGCGAGGGGGCCCACGGATTGGATTGTACCCCAATGTCGCTTAAATGCAGCTAGGACGTGCACATATGGGAAAGCAAAATATCCCCTAAATCCTAGGCGTTTTATCCACTCCATCAATGAATACTCGGAAAATGTAAATATGTTTGTTCAAAAATAATCTATAGCGCAAATAAAAACTTTGAATCGTTTCCAATTTTGATTTGAGGAATACTGATTTAACGACTCAAACGTGTAATATTCGCCTTTTCATTTACCCACTTTCGGGGTTATATACACAGGTTAACCCTAATATGTGGTAGCATCTTCGGAATTAACAGGTTAAGACTTATACAAACACCTTAACTAAGGCTTTTTAAGGAAATAAAAATGGAATTGCAACAAGTAGACGACGGCAGCTTTGCTGATCAGGTACTAAACGCAAAAGGCGTTGTGGTTGTAGATTTTTGGGCACCCTGGTGCGGACCTTGCAAGATGTTTGGCCCAGTTCTTGAGAAAGCAGCAGAAACTCTTCCACCGGGCGTTAAGATTGTTAAATACAATGTTGACGAATCTCAGAATGTCGCTTCTCAGCTTGGCGTACGCGGCATCCCAACTGTAGCTGTTTACAAAGACGGTCAGCTCCTTGCCCAACAGGCCGGTATGATGAATAGCTCTCAGTTCAGTGCCTTCATGAAGAATTTTATAAGTTAACTTCCAATCGGCCGGAATCGTACGGCCAAGTCTCTATTTCACCTCCA
>JAJPXW010000330.1:3280-4385 GCA_021205255.1 Burkholderiales bacterium | reverse complement strand
TTCTGTTGCAGAAAGCTGATGTCAGACGAACCGACTATGGCAACGGGAACGTTTCGATTTAGTAGTTTTATATGTCATGCTCCCCGGGGAGGATGGCTTTTCTATTTTGCGCAAGATCAGAGCGGCAAAGGACGATACTCCAGTTCTGATGCTTACGGCAAAGGGCGAAGATATCGACAGAATTCTTGGCCTAGAACTTGGTGCCGATGATTATTTGCCGAAACCCTACAATCCTCGTGAGTTGCTTGCCCGTCTCCATGCCATCATGCGTAGGCGTGAGCCGGTAGAAGCCCCTGGTTCGCCAAGCAAAGCTGACGAAGTCGTTAAATTTGGCAAGTTCACACTTGATCTTGGAACACGCAAGCTTACTAAGGATGGACAAGAAATTCCTCTGACAACTGGCGAATTTGCAGTATTAAAGACTTTTGCTCGCCATCCTCGGGTATCTCTTTCCAGAGACAAATTGATGGAAATGGCTCGCGGCAGGGAATATGAGGCTTTTGACCGTTCACTAGACGTCCAAGTGTCGCGTTTGCGCAAAATTATTGAAGACGATCCGTCGAATCCAAGATATTTGCAAACTGTCTGGGGTCTTGGATACGTATTTATTCCAGACGGCAACGCAGGTGGTTGATTTACGGAAGATCTAAAAATTATTAGATGGCAGTCAAGAAAGAGCGTTCGGATACTAAATATCCAATCGTCCGTTCTTCCGGACTATTTTGGAGGACTTTTGGGCTACTTCTAATACTGATTTTTACAAGTATCGGCACTTGGCTCTATGGTCTGTCCTTTCTTGACGAAGAGCCAAGGGCGCAAGGGATTTCTCAGCGAATAACATCGATCGCTACTCTTACGCGCTACGCCCTAATCAGCTCCGATACTAGCTATAGATTTGATCTTATTATGGCCCTCGCCGAAAGGGAGGGTCTTGTTATTTTTCCAAAAGAAAGGACCGATATCTGGAAGCCGTTAGAAAATGACAGGCTTAACGACCTCGTCAAGGCTTTTGTACGTAGCAAACTTGGCAAAGATACTGAACTCGCAACCCGAGTTAATGGAATGAATGGCCTATGGGTCACCTTTTCCATTGACGGCGACGAAT
>JAJPXW010000330.1:0-3270 GCA_021205255.1 Burkholderiales bacterium | reverse complement strand
AATGCACCCCGCCTAGGAACCAATTGGATCTTATGGTTTGCCGGCATGCTAATTATCTGTCTAGTCTTTACCATGCTTTTGACTAGACGAATTGTCGAGCCGCTTGAAAGACTCGGGGCTTTTGCTCGCCAAATCGGTATGGGACTAACACCAGATCCTTTACCTTTGACTGGTCCAAAGGAAATTCAGCAAGTTAACGAAAGCTTTAACCTTATGCAGCAAGACTTAACAAGGCTTGCTAATGATAGGGAAGTGTTACTTGCCGGAGTTAGCCATGATCTCCGGACTCCTATTACCCGACTAAGACTTGAAGTCGAATTAGCTCCCATATCAGAAGAAACAAAAGAAGCTATGTGCTCTGACTTGGATCAGATGGAAACTATCGTCAAGCAGTTCATGGCCTATGTCAGGGAAGGGACCCAGCCGTTAGAGCCAGTCGATCTCTCCAAGACAGTCAAAGACGAGATTGAAGCAAGCCGTTTCTTAACCAATCCCAATGTAAAACTAACAACGGACATCGATGACGGTATAGAAATCCGAGCTAACCCAACGGATATTTCAAGAGCTATTCAGAATATTCTGGTTAATGCAGAAAAGTATGGCAAGAGTCAAGACGGCAAACTTCGTATGTCAATTGTCCTGAAATTAAATAAGAGGCGTAATACAGCTGAACTGACTGCTTCCGACGATGGTCCGGGAATTTCAGAAGATCAGTTCGATAGAATTCTGCGTCCTTTCTAAAGGGGAGAAGAGGCCAGAAGTAACACGACGGGTTCAGGCCTAGGTCTCTCCATAGTCAATAGAGCCGTGAAAGGAGCGGGTGGCTCGCTCCATCTTTCACAAAATATTCCGAACGGCTTAACGATTCACATCATTATTCCAACCGTCTCCAAGAGCTTCCTAAACAGGAAGGTCTCCTAATAGGAACGGTGGAAGGGAAGCATCTTCATTTGGCCTATCGCCTGGTTGGTCGTCAGGCGAAGAAATTTTTTCCATTAGCACGATGGCCTGGGCTTCAATTGCTTCTGCTCTACCCAAGTAACCAAGCTTTTCATTGGTCTTAGCTTTGACATTGACACAATCTAAGGGTAATCGAAGCAATTTGGACAAAGACTTTGTAATAGAGGGCATGTGCGGGGCTAACTTTGGCTTTTGAGCAATGACTGTGCTATCTACATTGATGGGATAGTAGCCATTACGTTTGACTAGTTCCAATGTTTCTTTAAGAATCACCTTACTGTCGGCATCTTTCCATCTTTCGTCCGTATCGGGAAAATGTGTTCCTATATCTCCCATGCCGGCAGCTCCAAGAAGCGCATCCGTTATCGCATGTAGAAGGACATCGGCATCGGAGTGACCTAGCAAGCCGAATTCGGAAGGAATTTTTACCCCACCGATCATTAGTGGTTGGCCTTTTACTGTCTGGTGGACATCGTAGCCTTGTCCAACACGTAAATTACTAGTCATTTTTCGTCTAAGGATGCCCGATAGTTAAGAATGGCATGGGCCATCCAGAAATCCATAGGATAGGTAACTTTAATGTTAGTGGGTGTGCCTTCAACAATTAAAGGCTTTGCACCCTTGGCTTCCATTGCACTAGATTCATCAACGTAGTCTTCTACCTCTTCTAGAGCTTCAAGCAGATCAAAAGCCCTAAACATTTGTGGCGTTTGCGCTGCCCATACATTGTCTCTAGAAATTGAGCGTACAACTTGCATATTCTTGCCAGCTTTCTTTAACGCATCGTTTACTCGAACCGCAAGAATCCCACCGCAGTTTTGCTCAATGCATTCGTCCATAAGCTTAGAAATGTCGGAAGTTAGTACACAAGGGCGAGCCGCATCGTGAACTAAGACCCATTCGTTTTCGGTAAAGGCCGCGTAGGAAAGGGCGTTCTTCACGCTCATATCACGCGTCGGTCCACCAACTCTAGCAACAACGACTCGGGGGTCATCGAAGACTAGCTTTTGTGCCACTATGTCCGAAGGCGAGACGACAAGGATAACTTTATTAATCCTTGGCTCGGCTAGAAAAGCATCTATGGAATGCTGGATCAATGACTTGCCGGCGACCACGCGATGCTGTTTAGGAGAACTATCTCCCATTCTTGTTCCAGACCCTGCGGCTAGGATAATAGCTGTAATGTTTTGTTGAGTAGATTCAGTCACATTTCCTCTCCAAACCTAGCTAAATCTTAACAAAATAAAATAATGGCAATGGAAAGCACAAATCCAAAAATATTAAATGACAACATGGAAATCAAAGAGTCTTATCAACTCGGATGTTCGGACATAATTATGAGAGCGGGAGTGGTGAATCTAATTGATCCAAGGGTTAACACTTAATATCGCTTAATTAGGGCGTTAGGACTACGATAAATGTTTGATTTAAATTCACTTAAGAAAGGCTTAACATTCTGCACTTGATTGAACATAGTAGATACTTTAAAAGTTTTGCTTAAAAGTTTCTCCTTTGGAAGGCCGCCCGGATCATGGCAGCGATCTTGGCGGTTATTTTTTGCCTTCAAGATGCGCAGGTTTTATCATCCGGACTTATCTCAAGTGTCGAGTTCAAACTTTGGTTGACTCTTTTTCCCTAAAGTCAGTATCCGATTGACCGATTTTCTTGAGTGGTCCAAATCAGGTTTACTGTTGGATTAAAGGTCCGCATTTGGTTGCCCTTCCCTTATTTCTCATGCATTTTGTTTTGCCTCCTCCCCTAGCGGATGAGTTGGACTATAAGGGAGCGTTTGGATCGTAGGTGAGGCTAGTATATTCTTTGCCTTTAGAGCCTCCAAGGCTTCGTCGCACCTGAAACGCAAGGCCTTGCACAATCTACCGGTTTTCACAGCACCCTATACTATTGAATATGTGGATTCCCTGCCTTATTCAGAATTTCTGGAAGAAAGCGAGTGGAACTGCGAGAGAATGTTAAAAGTGCACTGGGATCCTCTTTAAATTTTGTGCTTCTGCATATGGAAAAAATCAAAGCTATAAGCGAAATAATGGCAATAAAAGCTAGTACTGCCAGGGCAATTCCATAAAAATAAAATAATGCGTCAGGAGCTTGGGCTGAGATGTTGGGAATGCCATTCTGAAAGATTGCAATAACGATCGTAGCAATTAGAGTTAGAAAGAAAAAGTTGAGTATCAAAACGAAATTAATCACTCTAGTGCGTGCTTTGCGTATGCCCCTTATTTCCTTTGCTTATTCTTTGTGCAAGAAGGCTAGAGATTCATTGTAGCGAGCAACCGATGGAGGAAGACCGCC
>JAJPXW010000095.1 GCA_021205255.1 Burkholderiales bacterium | reverse complement strand
CCAAGGCGTTAGCGCAGGTCGTGGTTGCCAAGGTTGCCCTGGCGGTGGTCGTGGTGGTTCCGGTGGTGGCCCAGGCGGTGGCGCTGGAGGTGGCCGCGGCGGAAGTGGTGGTCCTGGTGGAGGTCCAGGTGGTCCCGGATACCGTTAATACCTACGCAACAAGTTCAAATGAAGATAAGGAAGTGGTTCTATTCCGCTTCCTTTTTGAATTTGCGTCTTACTGACTGAATCCTTACCTTTTCTTTTAATTCCAGAACGTTCCCATTCTTGGGCAATCTCAAGACTTTTGTCGCTTTTGAGCAGTGATTTGATACTATGTTGCTTTAGCTATAAGCTAATTTTCTTTTTGTTTTAGCAACTTAGATGTTTATTCCCAAGTCAGTTTTCTAATTTTATTTTGAACTCATTTTTGTTTTACTGTGTATGCTGTCATTGGAAAACATAACGAGTTTCTATCATGATTAAAAAACTTCTAGTACTAGCAGCATTAACACTTTCTCTTGGCCTTATCGGCTGCGCTCCCCCTCCTGGCCCACAAGGTGGCCCAATGGGTCCTGGCCCACAGCCTGGCATGGGACCTGGCCCAGGTGGTCAATACGGTGGCCCTGGCGGTCCTGGCGGTTACCCACCAATTCCTAACAGTGAACCGATGCCAAATACAATCTACACTTCACCAGCTCCATAATTTTGAAGTTGTAGTTAAGTGAAATGAAAACAGCCTTTAACTCAGGCTGTTTTCTTTTTACCTTTGCAAGTTTTGAGTTTCTATGGTTTACTAGGACAGCTTCTAGCTGTGCCGCTACTTCAAAAGAAAGTTATTTAGAAGATATTGCTAATAGTAACAGCGGGAGAAAAAGTTCAAACATGAATTTTCTTTCTACCTTCCCTTTTTTCGATTCAAAATTGCTTCCAGTTTGCAGTGAGCGGGTTTAAATCTACGAAATCCTTCCTATCTTTGGATTTCCCATCTCGGTTAAGTTTGTAATCTGAAACTTTATTAAGTTAGTAAAGTCAAAACGATTCGAACACAACTTTGAGTTTCCAATCATGTTCAAAAAATTTCTAGTACTAATTACGGTTGCGCTTTCGCTTTCCGTTTTTACAACTGCTTGTCATAGGCATGGTCCTCCTCCCGGCGGTCCCGGTGGTGGCCCACAGGCACAAGGTCAATATGGTGGCCCTGGTGGAGGTCAATATGGTGCACCTGGCGGTATGCGTCGCTAAATAGGTAATCCAATAAAATTTCAAAATAAGAGAACAGCCTTTAATCGGGCTGTTTTCTTTAGAATGGAATAGTTTGTAAACCCTTGCAGTTCGACTAAACAGGCATCCGATTTATGAAGGTTAGATACGGTTTCTCCAATGCTGTGAGTTCAAATAAACATCAACCTCTTTATCCATATAAAGATGACTATTTGGATGAACTTCTTTTTGAAGTCGATGAGCCTTCTCTAGAACTTTGCGATAAAGTTGCTTTAGAGAAAATTGAGGATCTTCAGATAGCTCATAACGACTTATATAAAAAGACCCACAAGAATGTTCCTTTGGATGATCTTGAAACTGCTCCAGTCTACTTAAACCATCTTTATCGCTTGAGCGAAAATGGCGAGAAGGAGATGTATTCGAATTGGGACCATCCTGAGGATATCAGTAGCAAGGTTCTTAAAGGCGTAAAAGTAATACGTAAGGAGAAAATAACTCCTAAAAAAATGGATTGGCGCCAACGTGGGCTTATCTACGTTATTTTTCTTGGGACTGTTTTTGGAATCTGCGGAATTTTTTACTTAATCAATATGTTTTTCCCGTGGTATACAGGACCTTAGTTTAAATAATTCTGTTTCTAGACCGTTTAAATCGCCAAAGGCATCCCTTTGGGATTTGCCTTTAGCTATTAAAACAACTTTCTTTAGTAATGCCAGGCCTTATTTTAAAGGCTCCTTGCCCTATTCCGTTAGATCACTCATTAAGTCATCGACATGAGATTTGGCTTTGACTTTGCGATATTCCTTTTCCAAGATTCCATTTTCATCTATTAGAAAAGTTGACCGTTCAATGCCCATATAGGTCTTGCCATACATATTTTTCTGCTTTAAGACTCCATAGGCCTTACATACAGTCTCGTCAGCATCGGAAAGGAGCGGAAACGACAGGTTGGCTTTCTGTTTAAATTTTTCGTGGCTACTAATACTGTCTCTGGATATTCCGAGTACGCAATAGCCAGCTTCCTGCAATTTCTTAAGGTTGTTTTCAAAGGCAATGGCTTCTACGGTGCAACCGCTAGTATTGTCTTTTGGATAGAAATATAGAACGACCTTTTTTCCACGGTAATCGGAAAGTTTCGTGGTGGGACCTGGGACTGAAGGAAGTTCGAAGTCCGGCGCTAGTTCTCCTACGACTGCTGTACAGGTCGCATTATCTTGTTCAGTAGGTTTTGTAGTGGCCATAGTGATTGTTTTAATAAGATCGAATACTCCTATTCATCTTATAGCAAACTTTCCGTTTGTTAGCAGACTTACGCCGATCCGCTGATTAGAAGAAAAAGAAAGCCGCTCATAGAGCGGCTTGAAATAGTAGTTAGCTAGGATTAGTTCTTAGGCGGAGGAGTGATAATTACAGAGTCATCTTCCTTAATGCCATTTTCGTTTTGGAGGTTGCGTAGGACTTTGGATCCGGTATCCACGATTGGCATTTCTGTCTTTGCAGATGCATTGTCAGGCTGTCCTTCCGGCTTTTTAGCGTTTAACTCTTGGAGCTCGGCTTTTGCATGACTAAAATCCTTACGGGCTTCAGCTGCCAAATCCCTTAAATCTTCCGTTATCTTTTCAGTTAATGGAACGTCCTTGGCAGCCTCATCGGCTTTTTTTGCTGCATCTGTATCCTTTGACTGAGCAGTTGCATTGGCTGTGGCTGAAGTTGTCGTTTTATCGCTTGCGTCTTTTGCAGCGGCACTTGCAGTAGCAGCTGCTACTGCGGCCTCTTTCTTGCGAGCTTTCCTGCCAAAGGAAAATACGCCTTTCTTAGGTTCTTCCCTACCTTCGAAAGTTTCTTCGACCTTTTCGACTTCAGCTTTTACTTTCTTTTCAAGTTGACCGACTTCCTTAATGATGGACTTCTTAGTCTCCTGTTCGCCTTCAACGACTTCTCCAGCAAACTGGGCGGCCATCGGATCAGCCCGGGAGGCTTCTTCGGCAACTGCTTCTACTTCCTTCTTAACTTTAGGAGAAAGCTTTGACTGTTCAATTTCTTTCTTAACAATATCAGGAGTTCCTTTCTTCAAAGGAATTTCTTTAGATCTCATTGCTGCGAAGAAGAGAAGCAAGCTCAGCAATGCGCCTAACATCGACAGTCCAACGATGAAATACCATCCTGGGAAACTAAAGTCCAGGCTAACAACAGCCAAAGGAGTATTGACTGGATGCCAGAACCAAGTAAAGCAACCAAGAGAAATCCAGAAGAAGAAGTTAGTAGCAAATATCCAGCGAGATGCAGGCCCTCTTCCGCTCACACAGCAGACGGCAAGGCCGAGGATAAGCAGGAAGAAAGTAATAAGCGCATTTTGAATCTGTAAATAGCCAGACCAACCGGTAATGAATGATTCATTGGCAACTGGAGGATTAGGAGCCTGTAACAAAGGCGTAATGCCTAAGGTTTCCATAATGGCGCGATACTTGGCTCCAAAATCATCCATCTTAAAGTTTTCAATGAGATGGGTTTCCTTTTCCTGCTGCGCAACTGCTGGAGAAGCTAGCAAGCTCGCAACTGATCCAAGAGTTTGGTATGGAACTGTAAGGCTAGCTGAGTTGTTCTCAGGTTTTGGAGCTTCTTCAGATTGAGGAGAAGGAGTTTCCGGTGCGGCGGCTGGAGCGGCTGGAGTAGGCTGTGGTGATACTATCGCTGCCGGTGCAGTCGGGTGAGTGGCTGGAGGTTGCGCTACTGGTGGCTGTACGGCAGCGGGCGCTGGTACAACTTCCAGCAACATGGCTTTGACTTTTTCTGGGTAGAAAACATTTTCACCTTGTGTATAAAGATAGTACCCGAAAAAGGCGTGTAGCAACATCGTAAGAAAACATACGACAGCAAGAAGTATTTTCATAGCTGATTCCTTGGAAAAAAGTCTAAAAATCCTATCACACCTAGGGTTTATTTGAATTTCACCCTCGCTCAAATTGAAAAACAAGCCTTGCTTGCAGTATTAAATCAGTGCCTCTTTTACTACTAGGCTGGATAAAAATTTAAGACTTAGGATATGCTCCCCCTATCCTTTACTGCTTGATGATTGGTTAATAGCTTTCTAATTACTATTTTGTTTATTGGTCTTAATTTCGCTAATAATTGTTTGCTTATAGATAAAGTTGATCTGGTGGCATCCCTATGGATATAAAGAAAGACAATAAGATG
>JAJPXW010000113.1:3946-4400 GCA_021205255.1 Burkholderiales bacterium | reverse complement strand
GCTATATAAAGAATTCGAATTGAATTAACGAGTAAATATGATAAAGATTAGAATGAATAACTTAAGATATTTATCTTAAGAAACGAATGAAAACTTCTAATGCTGCCTCTATTTCTTCACTGCATAAGGTTGAATGAAAAGGCACTTTTAAAGTATTTTGAAAAGAGGTAAGGGTAATATCTGAGATTTTTCTACCTATTTATGGATAGAGTCTTAAGATTCGAACCGAATGGTTTTCCAAGATTACGACTAGGAACTAGAAAGAATTAACTCTATGATATTAAAGGTCTTTTAACTCTGTCGGTATAAATACAGGCAATCTTGAAGTTTTCCATTCCGTTTCTCAAATTAGTCCTTCATCATCTCTAAACAGATTTCATTAGATTCTAGGGAATCGGGGCATAGTTCAAAAGGTTGGCTTTCAACAGGCGCCCTATTCGTCAACTAGCTTGAA
>JAJPXW010000113.1:0-3936 GCA_021205255.1 Burkholderiales bacterium | reverse complement strand
ATTGTTCGCGTTTCCTAGGTTGACAATATAGAAGCCTTCTCTAGGTACATTATCAGTAGGAAGACAGAACAAGTAAGCTCACGAGCAAGCCAAAAGGGCACGATATTGCTAAAAGGAGAATTAGTAGTGGTCCTAGTAACGCACTTGCAAGTAGATAACGTTGCTTTTAATAGCATATTCGTGATAATCTGTCGTCGAGAACATCCCGCAAGCCTATCTTTTCTTCTAGGAAAATGAAGCTCACCCGGCGGGATTACTTTTATTCATAAAACGTACTTTCCGGTCTTTTCAATCAGGAATGCGCAACGGAATCGCTGCGTAGACTGAAGACGTCTCCAGAAAGATAAGATCTCGATTTTCTCATACTGCTGGCAGGTTTCTATGCAGTTTTTACAATGTAAAAATGCATGCTTGAGGTAGCATCTGAACTTTTGTTTTTCTACAGAGGCATTCTTCTGACTACACTTAAAAGGTTTAAGAGTAGTCTTTGCTAAGACCAAATTAGCTATTTAATGAACTTCTACTGATCTAGTAAAGAGTGAACTTACGGGTTTATTCAGCAGATTTAGAAAAGCAGGTCCATCGGTGGCTAACCCTCGCTTATAGCCATATTCCTAAGCTAGAACTTGAAAATTTTAGACTTTTACAATGGACTGATAAAAGGATACGTGAAGGTTATAAAGCGCTGAATAAGCTCTTGAAACTTTCGGAATTTTGGTTTGTATTATTTTGGTGTTTTTGATTTTATCTTTTTGACATTCATTATATGAGTTGATGCAGTTTATGGGTACGCTAACTTTAGGTTGTTGACTAAAGCCTTGAAAAAGTTTTACGGACAAATCTTTTATACTCGATCTTAAAACTTAACAAAGAAACAAAAGAAAATGGATTCCAGATCTCAGATTCAGAAGTGGTTTGAACAGCGCCAGTGGACCAAAGTCATAAAGGCAATTGAAAAACAAAGTTCTAGAAAACATAGCGCAGAATTGGAATATTTGCTTGGAAATGCCTATATGTTTCTAGGAGCAGAAGAACAGAATCAAAGTAAATACAAAAAAGCACTTGCGCACTTACTTCCCTTAGAGAAGGAGTATGGAAAAGTTCAGCCCTGGCTTTTTGCCGTCGCTAATTGTCTATATCACCTAGATCGCTATGGTCGAGCCATGGACTACTGCAATAGACTTTCCGACCTAAAGCCTGAAGGAGAACTAAAAGATCATCTTGATACTGTCGGAACGTCATGCTATGCCGATTTGGCAATGCCCTATTACCAAGATAGTTTTTCAGAAAGAGCGCAAAGAATATGGAAAACTTTTGAAAAACATGAAGAGCAATTTAGAAGAGCACTTGATTCATATCCTGAAGGAACAAAGTATCGAAATCTTCAAATCAAGTGCCAAAATATTTTTAAAGATGCCTCTGACACCATGCATTGTAGAATTGAGAAAATCGGTAGAAAATATCAACTTTTACTAGGAGGGGAAGGAAGTGGTGGTGGTGACGCATCCCCTGACACTCTAATACTTTTTGAAGCTCAATATCTAAAAGATGTAGCACCACCTGAAATTGCGAAAAAGTGGGATATACAAATCGGCACTCCTCCAGACTTCTATACCGGTTTAGATTTTTTTGTACTTTTAGATCCTCATGCTGCTAAAGTGGGGCTGATAAATAATGAAGGAGATCTTTTCACAGTATTTGGAAGCTTGTCCGAGGTCCCACCACCCTTTGAGCCGAACGGAACAGGTAAGGCTACCGCACTTGCTTTCTTGATAAGTAATGTGACTGGGGAAGCAGTTTTTAATAAATATTTATCTCTTCCATGGCTCGACTTTGGACATGATGTAAAAAGATTCCCTTTACTTCAACTTCCGGAAGAACTCAATACTTATGGGATTGACGTGTCGGCAGATACAAAGACTATTCTTGAAAGAGAAGTTGATTACCACACAGTTGTCTACCCTGATGAAAATGCTCATGACCTACGTGCCGATATAACTGCAGGTACCTCAAAATGCATGAAATTCATTAAAAGATACCAGTACGACGCAACTGAAGAGGAGATGGAGAGGCTAGATTCTGATGGAGTAACCGTTGGTTTCTTTTGGTATGGGATTGATAACTTTAAATCAGCTGATGAGCGTACTTCCTTCCAGGAGTCATTAATAAAGACGTTACAGGAAAAGGCTGGTGAAGCGGCGTTAACTATTTTAGGTAAAGCCAAAGGTAAAATTTGTGACTATGTCGATGTGATACTTTGGGATCTCCCCACAGTAATGCGAGTGGCATTGGAGTTCTTTAAACAGAGCACAGTTCCATTTTCTGGTTACCATACGTTCAGAGTTCTAGCAAGAAGTCTAATTTTTACAGGCGAAGAACTTTGGAGACCATATTGCAAAGACAGTTATTTCAACAGAGGTTTTCAGTTAACAATGGATGACAATGGTGAATTTATGTACGAATGCCTACAGTATGAAGATGATTGATAGCCATATTTTGATGGTATGCATTTGTTAGTTGCTGTTGCTCAGTCGGAGTCATGTAGGGATTAGTCACACGAGTGTCTCAGAAATATCTGTAAAGCTTAGACATGTGATCAGCATGATCAAGAAGTTTTTGCCAGTGGTTTGTAAGTCAAAAAGACGCAAGTTTTATTTTAGGAGATTCGAATTCGGTCCTCCCTTAATCCCGAGCCGATCATCTTTTGAATATCTGAATAAAGATAGCGTTATTCTGCATTCAGGGATTCCATCATTTCCTTAGCTGTCTTAAATGGACCATAGAACACCTCTCTGTCCTGGGCTTCGAAGAAGGCTTCCCGAGTTTCCTTATTAGGCTCTTCTAACGCTATACGGAAAGGGAAGCCTCCGGCTCTCAACATTGCTCGGGCAAAAACGTTTATTGCAGTATCTATGTTTATGCCAAGTTCTTCGCAAAGTTCGGAGAACTGATCCTTTATTTCCTTGTCTATTCGTATTTTGACTATTGTTTTCACCTCTGCCTCCTTTAATTCCTTATTCATTATACGAATTGCTAGGAAATGCAGTTTGCACGTTGACTTAAGGAAGGAGGCAAGGTGCCCGCTCAGTACGGAGAAATAGGTTAGCTTAAGTTTCCGTTCAAGTGGATAAGCCGTAGTTCTGCAAGCTTTTTATATCCACACTCATTTATTGCTTGATTTCTAGAGACATGGATAGCATAAGGAAGCCTTTAATTGAAAGACTGCATAACTATTGTCAGTACCTTTCTCTAAATTGTGGATATAAATCTATGTTATACCCACATAGAAGCCGAGCTTACAGTTTTGCCCTGGGAAGTCCCGCCAGCTAAGGGCGGTGAAAAACCGAGGCGATGTGGGTATAAATTTAATGCAGAACTATGGATAAGTAAACAGATTAGGTTAAGAAATGCAAAAAGTAGAATAGGCGGTTTCCTTACCGCCTATCTGCCTTGTGATGCTGTTTACTTTTAATTGCGTATTTATGCTAACCTGTAGTTTCTGACATCCCGCAAGCCTATCTTTTCTGCGAAGAAAATGACGCTCACACCGCGGGATTGCTTTTTTTCAGATCCTTTACCCACGGATGTCCCTCATGCATTTTCAGTAGGCGCGGTGCTCTCGGAATATTTTTCCAGATCTACGTCCTCGGGGAAGATGGAGAAGTACGTGAAAGTTAAAATTGAGCTGGGGTAAGGAAATTATTTCTGTTAGTAGCCTTTCGGGTACCTCGGCCTTAACTTTCTGAGGGGGATTGCTCTTTTTGTCCATCTTCTAGAAGTCCCCAGGCTCTTGAGAAATCCCCTTGTATGTTTTCAGCGTCCTTTTCGAATGAAGGATATGTTGTCTCAATAGTTTCTTCCTCGATAACTATCTTTATTTCAGGTGGGTCAACTGCAATTGCCGGTCCCATTAGTCCTTCTAGCAGCCCATTAAAA
>JAJPXW010000001.1 GCA_021205255.1 Burkholderiales bacterium | reverse complement strand
ATTGAAAACAAACATGTCTCGTGAGTAAGCCAATAATAACAAGCAAAATTTTCCTACTGCTTAATTTATTGGTCCAATTAGCTGGATTTCTCTGTAAAAAGTCTTTACAGGGCAAAGATTTAGGATTTTTGTATCAAGACTTCTCAGACACTTGAGATCTTTGATTTGAACACCATATACGGCAAGTTGGACGGTTTTCTAATCAAAGATGGGAATAGTTGAAATACTCGGTTTCCCAAAAAATTTCATAGTAATTCAAACGAAACTTTTGATTGATAAAATCCGCCCTTTACCAACTGTTCAGAGACCATTATTACGAAACGACCTATCTAATCGTTGAGGCAGTGGCTCCTGAAAAATTTAACTGAACAAAGGGAGTAGAGATGGGTCACTTAATAAGTGTTTTAAAAGATTCGCCACAGCCACACAAAATTGCGCAAGCAGCTTCACTCCTTAAGAAAGGCGAAGTAGCGGCTGTGCCAACCGATACTGGGTTTTCTTTAGTTTGCCATCTTGATGACAAAGAAGGTTTGGCGAAGATCAGGCTCATTAGGCAGCTTAGCGAGAAAAAGCACTTCACGCTTCTTTGTAGTTCATTAGGCCAAATGAGTAAGCTTGCAAGGTTTGGAAACGGTGGCTATAGATTAGCTAAAAGCCTGACACCAGGTCCATATACTTTTATTCTCGAAGCTTCCAAGGAAGTTCCAAGAAGATTGTCTCATCCTTCTAAAAAGACAATTGGACTTCGTGTGCCATCGAATAAAGCACTCGAAGATCTGATCAATGCAATTGGAGAGCCTCTTGTCGGAACGACTTTAATCATGCCTGGAGAGGAGGAGCCATTAAGCGAAGGCTGGCAAATCCAGGACAGAATTGGCGAACATATTGCTTTTGTTTTAGACGACGGAACATACATTGCAGGGGACACTACAGTAGTTGACCTTCAAAACGACGTTCCAGTTGTCATTAGAGAAGGCATGGGCAGTACCGAACCTCTTGGTCTCTAACCGATTTATCGTTTTATCTTCTATTTAAGAAAACCAATAAACAAATACGTTAGGAACACATGGACAACATCATCACTACCATCGCGGTCTCAGCTATTCCGCTCATATTTGCCATCACGATCCATGAAGCCGCCCATGGCTATGTTGCCCGCTACTTTGGCGATAACACAGCATGGATGCTAGGAAGGGTAACGCTAAATCCGATTAAGCACATAGATCCAATAGGCACTATCCTTGTGCCTTTCGGTCTATTGCTGCTAAGCGCAATTTCCGGGATGGGCGGAATTATTTTTGGTTGGGCAAAGCCTGTTCCAGTTAACTTCAGGAACTTGAGAAACCCGAAGAAAGACATGATTTGGGTTGCGGCGGCCGGTCCGCTTTCCAATCTCATTCAGGCAATTATTTGGGCAATTCTATTGAGTTTCCTTGTATTTGCAGGGATAGACGAAGACTTCTTTTTGCAAGTCTGCGTTGCCGGCATCATGCTTAACGTAGTCCTTATGGCTTTAAATCTCATTCCAATCCCCCCACTTGATGGCGGACGAATTGTCACTGGTCTTTTGCCCTCAGGTTGGGCATGGAAATATGCAAGAATCGAACCTTATGGAATTTACATTCTTTTTGCGCTCATTTTTACAGGCTTGCTAACTACTGTCATGCATCCTTTCATGGCATTTGGAATGTCCATTGTGAGGATTTTCTTACCTGCTTAACCAGCTGATTTAAACCAAATACATAAGCCAGTAGTTTGTTGAGGTTTCTGCAAAGCTACTGGCTTTATTGTTTCCGCTATTTGGAAAATCAGTCGGAATTTGGGATTTAAGAATCGGAAGCACCCAAGGTCTGTCAAAATTCAGGAAAAAAGCCTGAAAGCCTTTGTCCCTAATGGACTTTTAACTTTCAGGCCCAAATATTATTTTTACTCAGAAAGTTATTTACCTTCCTTTATGGCTTCAATAGCGTTATCGGCAGCTAATCTTCCTGATGTCATTGCGAACGAGGAAGCTGATCCTTCAGCACGCAAGTCATAAGAAGAATCATAGAGGCCGCCAATATCCTGGCCTGCTACATAAAGGTTGCCAATTACGTCTCCCTGTGGATTCAAAGCCTCGAACTGCGGATTGACCGCAACACCACCTAGAGTTAAGAAGAATGCGCGGATTCCCTTAAGTGCATAGTAGGGACCTTTCTCCAATTCGAAGACTTCAAGATGCTCTGGTAATCTTCCGAATTCTGGATCTTTCCCAGCTTTTGCGTATTCGTTAACCTTTTCGATGGTTTCTCTTAAAGTTGCCGGTGGTACGCCTATTTGAGCTGCCAAATCGTCAAGTGTCTCGGCCTTATAAGCCCAGCCTCTCTTTTGACCAATTTCAAAGGCTTTTGGAAGGGCTTTAAGAGGTACACCGGCTAGAACAATGGCGTTGAATGGAAGAATTGCGCCTTCGTTAACAAGTCTATCGAACTTCTTTTGGTCAAGGATGTTGTACATCACGCCGCCTGCGGAAGTCATTGCATTGTAAACATCAACGAACACTGAACCACGGGATTCATTAAAGAAGCGTTTGCCATGTTGGTCAACCCACAACCAAGGCTGTGCCAAGGCTGTTCTACCTTGTTTCAGTTCATCAGGACCTACAAACTGGTTAATTGGTGGAATATCGGGAAGGTAGGGGGCATTTCCAGCGATAGCATGCATACCTTTAGTAGCTGCGCCAACGAGCTGAGCCATCTGAATGCCATCTCCGGTACGGCCATCACCATTCTTGCCGTCTGTTACCGGACCACGATACCAAACAGGCTCGAACATTCCTAAGGCTGAAGAATCGTTCACATATTTGGCTAGCATTTCCTTATTGGATTCGAAACCGCCAGTTGCAATGATTACTTTCTTTGCATGGATAATGACTTTTTCTCCATCGGCTTTAACTGCTTCGACGCCAACTACTTTGCCGTCTTCCATAATCAGCTTCTTAGCAGGTGTTCTTGTCAAAATGATGCCGCCTTTGGCCTTTACCTCTTCTGCAAAACGTTTAATGATTCCAGCCGCACCACCTTTAAATAGGTGCCAAGTCATCAGGGATTCTTCTTTTGGATACATGGTACGGATGCCACGCATCTCGGCGCCTTTATCGATTACCCAGTCAATCGTCTTACCAGATTCTTCAATGAGCACTCTTAGAACGGCAGGATCAGCTCTGTAGTGGTGATATTGCAAAGCTGCTTCAAGAACCTGATCAGGGGTTGTGGTGATGCCGTGTTCCTTCTGATAGCGCGTTCCTACACCAAGCGAGCCTTCCGGGAAGTTTCCGCCACCACCTACAAAGGCTTCTTTTTCCAATACGATTGGCTTTATTCCTTGGTCAACTGCAGTTTGTGCAGCAGATAGTCCAGCTAGGCCACCACCAATAATGCAAAGATCAGTAGTTAGGTATTCAGTAGCAAACGCTGGAAGACCATAACTAAAAGTAAAGGCTGCGGAAACGGCAACTGTAAGAAGGCTTCTTCTTAACATACTCTCTCCTTGGATTTAATTAAATTTCATAGGCTTAGCCATGTATCATAACCGTAAGGGTTAACATTTATAATTGCAGAAATTGCATACTTACAATTGCGATTTTTGAAACACTATGCTTTCTTCCAAGCTTAGATCGCTTTCCTTAGGAGAACTAGAATTCCTCCTTTATGTGAAACAAACTGGCGTGTTATTAAAATCGGGCTCTCGGCTCGGTCTTTCTCCGTCCTCTTCATCGAGGATGCTTCTTAAGATAAGGCAAAAGCTAAACGATGAATGTTTTGTTCAAGCAAATGGAAAACTTATTCCCACAGAGAAATTTCTAGAAATCGAGCCTGTAATACGCGATATCCTAAAAATTGCTCCACAACTAAACACACGAAATTTCGATCCTTCCCAATGCACTAAAACCTTTCGCATCTCTTCGATGATGACGGAAATCGCACATGTAATTGGTGGAGTTCTTCCAAAGATGCTGAAAGTTGCACCTAAATCAAATCTCGATCTTCAAAAGCAGGCAAACGAATTTTCAGCACTTTTTGATGGTTTGATAGATTTTGCGGTTGTTACTGCAGTTGATTTGCCTCCCGATGCACATGTCCTAAAGCTTTATCCACTTAATAGAGTGGTGCTTCTAAGAAAAGATCACCCATTAGTAAAACTAAAACGTCCTCTGCGAATAGCAGATCTTCAGCTTTACGATAGGGCAACCATCAGAACTGGCAGAACATCTTCATGGACTGGACCAGAGCAAAATATTTTCCCCTATGAAAGATATTTAGAGCATTCCCGTGTGTGGACTTCTCGCGTCTATGGAGCTTGGGAAGCTATGGGGAAGCCAGCCGTGCTTGATATCTGCGGCTGGCCGGCAGCTGAACTAGCGG
>JAJPXW010000337.1 GCA_021205255.1 Burkholderiales bacterium | reverse complement strand
GTGGGATAATCGTTCGGTTTTTATGACAATATGCAATATGTAAGCCAATGTTTTGAATGAATTATTAATATGCAAATCCTCCCTTTAGTAAAAATATTCAAAACACGCACTAAATCATTGTACCATTCATTAAGAGACTGTAAACAGAAATATGCTTACCATATCTCCAGACAGTTTTACTATAAGACCTGAAAACTCTTCAGACAGTCGGAAAATTGAAGAAGTAGTTAAAAGAGCGTTTTCTAAGAATTCAAGCACAGATGTTGAAGAATGCGCTTTAGTGAATAATCTAAGAAAAAGTTCAGCTTTTATTCCTTTTCTTTCTTTAGCCGCGGAACTGAATGGCAAAATAGTCGGACATATTATGTTCACTAAGGCCTTTGTTGGAGATGAAACTGTTTTATGTCTGGCACCTTTATCGGTCGATCATTCTTTTCAGAACCGAGGAGTTGGAACTGCTTTAGTGAAGGAAGGGCATAGACGGGCCAAGAAACTGGGTTACCAATATTCAGTCATATTAGGAGATCCAAACTACTACTCTAGATTTGGCTATAAGTTGGCGTCCGAGTTAGGGATCGGTGCTCCTGCAAAGATTCCTGTCGAATTTCTTCAGGCAATTCAACTTGATGATAATGCTCCGAGACTCTGTGGTGTTATGACATATCCAAAAGAATTCGGAATCTGAGAGCGTTTATCTCTATTGCTTTTCCCTAGCTAGCTTTGGATCTCCTAAAAACAAGTGCTTCCATAGATAGGAAGCACTTGGGCTAATTTCAAACAGATTGTTGGTTCACTAGATCAAACTTATTTTTAATTAGCAACCACCTGGATTGTTCGGTTGTATAGTGACCGTGCCTTGTCCTGAATTCATCATACTTGCAGGACCAGGTCTAAACATACAGGCTCTTGCTGCTTGAAGTGTTGTGTAGGTATACCCTTCAGTCGTCCTAAACGTGATGCTGGCACCTTCAGACTGTGAGTTGCGGTTGCCTGCCCAGCTTCCAGCTGCGTAACCAGCGGTTCCACCCACTACGGCGCCAGCAGCGATGCCCAGGCCACCTGGATGTCTATGTCCCCATGGATCGCGATGTCTATCGACCGCACCACCAATTGCAGCACCGGCTACTGCACCAATTAAGGTACCAATGGTTTTACTAGTTTGGCCACCGTTTGGATTCTGGACGGTAATTGCTTCAGGGGTGACAGAAACAATATCTATCTGCTGTACTTCTTGGGCTTGACCGACGTAACTTGGTCCATAGCTATTACGATAGCCGCCCCCATATGGCTGGCATCCAGTTAAAACCAAAGTGGAAAGCAGGGCGGCCGTCAATAGTGTTCTCTTCATATTTGCTCTCTATAACTGCAAAATCAAATCTTCTGAAGCTTCATCCAAAGGTTTGGATCGAAACAAGGATTTAATCTCTAATAAAAACATTATGGCACTTCTAGAAATGAGTGTAGAGAGCTTGTAGGTCATCTTTTCAGAAACGGGTGACTTTTTTCTGTTAAAAGCTGTTGTAAAGGATTTGATCTTGTCTCTTCCGAGGCGCTTGCAACACGTTGTAGGAGGGTAGATTGGAGCACATTATTGGTGGAGCTTCCACTCCATCAATAAGGGAATAGCTGGCTACTAGTTCTTTAGCCGAAAATAAAGAGACAATTGGATGGCCAGAGACTGCGATTACCTTCTCTTTGATCCATCTTTGCATCCTTTTCTGAAAGTGGCACAATTGCTTACTTTTTAGGCTAACTTACTGACACAAAATAATTTTTTGTGGCATAATCCTGCGCTCTGCGAATTTGCAATATTTACCACATAAAAAGGCTTCAGTGATACGCAGATCACATTGAAGTGAAAGAGGTTCACATGTACGCAATTATTAAGACTGGCGGTAAACAGTACACCGTCGCCGAAGGCGATAAGGTGCGCGTTGAAGCCCTAGCAGCCGAGGCTGGTGACAAAGTTGACTTGGTCGAAGTCCTCGCTATTAAGGACGATAGCGGCCTGAAAGTTGGAACACCCCTCATTGATGGCGCAGTAGTAAAAGCCACCGTTATTGAAAACGGTCGCCATCCAAAAGTTAGGATCTTCAAATTCCGTCGTCGTAAACACTCCATGAAAGGTGGTTCCCACCGTCAGGACTACACTGAACTTCATATCGACTCGATTCATGCAACAGCGCCTGTCGAGCCAGTGAAGGCAGATCCAGAAAATCTTCCAGTAGTTGAAGAAACTACACCTAACGTAGAAGAAGCTACAACTAACGAACAGCAGCAATAGGACAAAGGCACAGAAATGGCTCATAAGAAAGGCGGCGGCTCCACGCGTAATGGACGCGACTCGCAGGCTCAGCGCCTCGGCGTCAAGGTTTTTGGTTCTCAGTACATCAAGCCAGGCATGATCATCGTGCGCCAGCGTGGCACGCATTTCCATGCAGGTGATAATGTTGGCATGGGACGTGACCATACTTTGTTTTCCAAGGCTGAAGGCCATGTGGAATTTAAAGTCCATGGCAGACTCAATCGTTGCTATGTAAACGTTAAGCCAATAGAAGCAAAGAAGGAAGCAGCTCCAGCACCTGAAGCTCAGCCACAGGCAGCTCAGCAATAAGACTTCAAACTCTTCGCTAAAAAGCCCCATTTCCGCCCGGATCTGGGGTTTTTGATTTTTGGACAGGCTATTATCACCAATCCTTAATTTTCTAACGCACCAATGGGCTGAACATGAAATTTGTAGACGAGGCGAAAATAGAAGTCAAAGCCGGTAACGGCGGTAATGGAGTAGCTTCCTTCAGACGTGAGAAATTTATTCCGAAAGGTGGCCCAGATGGTGGTGATGGAGGAAGGGGCGGTTCTATCTATGCCATTGCAGATCGCAATATCAATACATTGATTGATTATCGCTATGTACATCGGTTCCAGGCAAAGAATGGAGAAAATGGCAGAGGATCTGATAAATACGGGAAAGGTGCTCCGGACATTGAACTAAAAGTTCCCGTTGGTACGGTAATTATTGATCGGAGTACTGGTGATGTAATAGCTGATCTTGACTCAAATGGTCAAAGAGCCCTACTGGCCAGAGGTGGTAAAGGCGGACTTGGAAACTTGCATTTCAAGTCTTCTACAAATCGTGCTCCACGTGAATTTACGCTTGGAGAACCTGGTGAAGAACGTCAACTTGACCTAGAACTTAGAGTTTTAGCGGATGTTGGACTTCTTGGGTTGCCAAATGCAGGTAAGTCAACTTTGATCTCTGCTGTTTCGAACGCTAAGCCAAAGATTGCAGATTATCCCTTTACAACTTTGCATCCGAATTTAGGAGTTGTTAGAGTTGGCCCGCAAGCTAGTTTTGTTATCGCTGATATTCCTGGTCTGATTGAAGGTGCTTCTGAAGGTGCTGGACTCGGCCATCTTTTCTTACGGCATTTAACTAGGACTAGCCTACTTCTGCATGTCATAGATATAGCTCCAATTGATGAAACAGCTGATCCAATACGGAATGCAAAAGCCATTGTTCAGGAGCTCGCAAACTTCAATACCGACCTGGTAGAAAAGACTCGTTGGATTGTTCTTAATAAGATGGATTTGATTCCAGAAGAAGAGCGTGGTGCAGTAGTAGAAAAGTACAGAAAAGAGTTTCCCGATGCTCCTATTTTTGCAATTTCAGCAGCCACTCGCTGGGGATGTGAAGATTTAATTAAGGCAATTGCCGAAGAACTCCAGGAAAGGCGAAATGAATCAGTGAAAGAGACGGAAGAAGATGTAAGGTTCGCTAGGGAATTCGTAGAAGAAGAAAATGATGAGTCTGGCAAGTGAGTATTCAGAAATCTGGAAGAAAGCTAAGAGAATTGTTGTAAAGGTTGGTTCCTCTCTTGTGACAAACGAGGGGAAAGGTGTAGATAACGAAGCCATTTCACGCTGGGTGGATCAAGTGATTTATATCCAGCATCAAGGTAAACAAGTTATTTGGGTAAGTTCTGGCGCAATTACCGAAGGGATAGTTAGGTTGAAATTGTCTGAGCGACCTACATCTATTAATGACCTTCAGGCATGTGCCGCAGTTGGCCAAATGTATTTGGCCGAAGCTTACTCAAAAGGATTTCAGGCTCATGAGAAATTATGTGCCCAACTTCTTTTGACGCATGCCGACTTTGCCAATAGGGAACGCTATCTAAACGCCCGCCATACGATCATGGCTCTATTAAAGAGGGACGTCGTACCAGTTATTAATGAAAACGATACGGTTATTACCGATGAAATTAAAGTCGGAGATAACGATACGTTAGGTGCGTTAACTACTAATTTAATAGATGCAGACATCCTAATCATTCTCACTGATCAGGAAGGAATGTACACAGCGGATCCTCGCAATAATCCAGATGCCGAACTCATTAGTAGAGCGGC
>JAJPXW010000163.1:3235-4434 GCA_021205255.1 Burkholderiales bacterium | reverse complement strand
TTGAGGCTTTAAGAGAGAAAACCGCCCAAATGAAAGGAACGAACTTCTTCATCCAATAGAATCAAATATTTTGATATGGAAAATCAATCCTACGCTCGCTTCACTAAAAGAGGACAGATCCCAGAATTCCCAAAAACAGGCGGAACTAATGAAACTTCTTAAAACTTTCAGCAACCTGCAGTCAGGGTTTAACGCCGACGGCTATTCCTACGACATGCCATGGAGAAAGAACTATGAATGGCACTGCGCAGTATTTGAAGGCATTTTTGCTTTTCTGGCCGGTTTCTTAATCCTCTTTCCCGTTAGGTTTTTCTACGAGGGCATTCTTTGGTATGCGCTCTGCTTCTGCCTTTTTCTATGTCTACTGGATTCATGGAAAGGCTGGCTCATGTGGAGAAGACTTAATAACTTGCGAGGCCGACCCCTCTACTTTATGAAATTCTCCGAACTCGTCTCGAAAATGGAAGAGCCCGGTTTTGAAAACGATCAATATCTTGGCAAAGGTTTTATTTGGGAGAAGCGTCATGCGCAGGCCGCCTACGATATTTTGCGAACCGACTATCAAACCGCCATTAAGGACGAGTATTACAAGCAAAAGATGGGCATGTCCTGGATTCATGGGATAGAACTCAACGAATCCGACATGTGGCAGCCTCTAAAGCACGTCGAGGGGCACACTCTAATTACCGGTCTTCCAGGTTCTGGCAAAACTAGGCTTTTCGACATGCTGATTAGCCAGTGCATAAGACGAGGCGAATCGGTTCTCATCATCGATCCGAAAGGAGACGCCGATATGCGGGAAAATGCAAGGCAGGCGTGTAAAGAATGCGGTTGCGAGGAGCAGTTCGTATTCTTCCACCCGGCTTTTCCAGCGCAGTCGGTAGCCATCGATCCGCTTAAAAACTTTAATCGAACAACCGAACTAGCTTCACGCATTAAGGCGCTTCTACCCACTGGCGGTTCGTCGGAATCTTTCACGTCTTTTGCCTGGAATGCCGTCAATAACGTTTGCCAAGGCATGGTCTACTGTTCGATAAAACCAAGCCTAACCAAGATAAGAGCGTACATAGAAGGCGGAGTTGAAGATTTGACGATACAAGCCGTCAAGATGCACGCCCGCAAAATCGATGAGCAAGTTGCCAGACATCAAAAACTGAAAGTTGATAAATATTTTGGCAGTTCCTATTCGGCTACTTTGG
>JAJPXW010000163.1:0-3225 GCA_021205255.1 Burkholderiales bacterium | reverse complement strand
ATCTGCAAAAGGCAGCTGAATTTCTTGACAATCCCAAGGTGGCTACCAAATATTCCAAGAAACAACTCTTGGCGGGCGCTGCCGCCAGTTTCTACCACGTTAATTTCGAAGAGCGGTATCCAGAACAAGCCATTGCCGGACTAATCAATGTTCTTGAGCATAACCACGATCACTACAGTAAGATGATCGCCAACCTTCTGCCAATCCTGCAGATGCTGACTTCCGACACCCTAAAGGAGCTTCTATCTCCTGATGAACAGAATTCCTCGATTCCAATCTTCGATAACAAGGCATTCCTGGAAGAGCAGATGGTGGTTTGCATTGGCCTGGACTCGTTGTCGGACTCTACCGTAGGCAAAAGCGTTGGTTCCCTTCTGCTAGCGGATTTAGCCTCCGTTGCGGGTGAACGATTCAACTTTACCGATCCAAAATTAATGAAACCCATCAACATTTTCGTTGATGAGGCCTGCGAAGTGCTGAACGAACCATTCATCCAGTTGCTAAACAAAGGACGCGGTGCGGCGATGCGCCTTTTTGTAGCGACCCAAAATATTTCGGACTTCTCTGCGGTGATGGGAAGCGAAGCTCGCGCAAACCAAATTCTTGGCAATATTAATAATAAGTTCGCACTACGCACCAACGATAAGAAAACCATGGATTACTTATCCGAGCACATGCCAATGACTACCGTAAAGTATGTGCAAAGGGGACAAAGTTTTGGAGCAAGCGCAGACACTCCGCTTAAGCATCAAGGTCACTTGGACGAGAGACTGATGGAAAAAGACCAGGCGCTTTTCCCTCCGCAACTTTTTTCCCTCATTCCAAATCTTGAGTACATTGCGTTTATTTCCGGAGGCACCACCATCAAAGGGCGTATTCCAATAATTATTAGGGATGAAGCCAATGTTGCGGAAAATCCCATAAAGATCGTTCCAAGCATTGATGAGGACTACATAAAGGGCCTATTGGTGTCAGACAAAGTTGCTGGACTTAATAGCACTGACTGGGACGAATATGTGAAGGGATCCCCTGAACAACCTGGTCAGCATGAGGGGCAAAAGAATATCGATGGGCAGCTCCAGGCTAAGCAAGAAAATTTGTCCGATGTGGAAATTTGGGGCGCACCTGTTCAATTTCAACAGAATGAAACCGCTCCACAAGAGCAAAGCAAATTGGAAGCCGAAGCATGAAAAGAAACTGGAAATTGACGATTTGCGTCATGGTCCTCACCATCCAGGTTCTATTTGGAATGCTTCTGCTGCCTAACGAATACTTGGACAAGATCCTCAACTCGGAGCAAGAATACATTTCCACGGAAGTCGGTCAGGATAAGGCGGCCGAACTTCAAAATTCGGCTGTGGAAATGTTCAACAAGGCGATTGTGGAGTCAGGAGTCTATGAAAAAATCCATGAAAAGCTCACTCCTATTACGCCGGCTAAAAACTCCAAGCAGGACAACGGACTTTACGAACACATCAGGAAAATGGGCAGAAGTTCCTGGTACTACGTATCAAAGAGGATAGAAGCCTGCTTCAAACTTTTCTATATAGCAGTCCTAAGGCTGGAAGTCTTTTTCTTCTGCATGCTGACAGCCTTCCCTTTCATCCTCGTTCCAGCCACTTGGAGGGGAATCAAGATGAGGCAGAAAGCCAGGACGAACTTTAGCTATTCGTCTCCCATCATGCACAAATATGCAACTTCGGCCCTCTTTACTTTCATCTTTGCTCCTATCGTCGCTTTGCTGATGCCATTTCCATTAATGCCAGTGGTTTTTGCGGTAACGGCAGTTTTCATCGGTCAATGTACTGGTCTCTATATCGCTTCTATTCAAAAGAGGCTGTAAGCTCCAGAAAAGTAGATCGTCTTTACTTCAGGCATTTAGGAAAGAACCAGGTTTGAAATAACCTTGATGTATTGATACGAAATCCTCCATGCGTTAGCAAATGGCACGAAACCCAAATAGTTTCCTAATAAACGAGATACTTTTTACGATTACTTGAAACACAATTGGGAATTGACTCTATCGGATTAAGCCATCTTGGTTACAAATTTTGGTTCAATTCGGATTAATAGATTGATTTTTTGATGAATTTTTTCTATTACTAAGCTCGACAAGAGCATATGCAATCTTTGAAATAGTAAATACTCTAAACTTGCGCTTTTGGAGGGAATACATGGAAAATCCATTAGAAAATAAAAAGCCGTTGCCGAAAGACCTTCATGAGGGCTTTCAGAAGAAAGTTGAAAAGCCCTTTGTCCTCTCCTTGAGCGGAGTGGCCACGCAAATGTTCATAAGGATCTTTGCCGAGTTCCTGCAGTTTAGGGCACGAAAGATACCAGATAGAAGAATAATAGAAATTGCTGGTGCCATAGGCTGCCTTAAGGAAATCCAAAAATTTCTTCCACAACCCTATGAAGACGGTCTTCTAATAAACGATTCCGATAAGGAATATCATGACTGCCCCATTGATAAACGACAGTTGAAGGCACTCCAGATAGCCTGCGATGCTTTTATACGCTATCCTTCCAAAAAATGCTCTTCTGGAATAAGATCCGTCATCACCCTGGAGAACCAGGTTAGAGATAATTTGGAACGCTCTTCAAGTAAAGTCAAATGGCAATCCCAGCAAAATGAAGAAAACCCAGAAGGAACATTGGAGAAAACCAATGAGGAAAAAGCTGGGAAGATGCTAAAGACAACAAGCGTCTCCGAACTAAAAAGCATCCAACAGGCCTTCATCGATCTTATCCGCAAGAAAGGCAAGCGGCTACTTTCGGAAATTGCCATTGTCAAAGTCTGCCTAGCCATTCACGCCCTTCAGGAAATCATGGAAGAAATACCCTCTTTCCCAATTGGTGACCCGATGGAGAAAGGATTAGGATTTGGCATCCTGGTTTCATGCTCCACCTGGGATGATGATGTTGAACTTGAAAAAGCTTTTGCCAACGAGGAAAGGGAGCTTTGGTTTTCTGACGAGGCCCTGGAAACCATACATCTAGTATGCGAGCTCTATTGCAACCATCCCCTTGTCGAATATGAATTGGAATGCAATGTTCCCATCGTCAAAGATGAAGAAACACAAAGGGAAGTTGAAACTTTCGCAGACAAATTATTGGGAAAGAGCCCCACAGATTCAATCGAAACAGCCACCAAGGGAGAAATCGCCGAAGAAAGGAACTGCTACATGGAAGTAAGATTGACCCATGCGATTCTCAACAAGGAGG
>JAJPXW010000137.1 GCA_021205255.1 Burkholderiales bacterium | reverse complement strand
ACAATATTCCCACTATCTGCAATCCTTTCGTACTTTTTAACGATAAAGGGGATAATGAACGCCACTTGATGGAGGTGATTGTGTTGACATTTGAAGAGTTGCAGGAAGCAAGGCACTCCCCAGAAAAATATGGATTTAGTTTCATCGCAAATTTAGGTCTTTGGAATGGTTACCACGTATATCGTACTTACCCTCTTAAAGATCCAGAGGATGTTGACTTGCAATACCTTCCAATGTGTACTTGCGAAGACATTGTCCTAGTTAAAGACGGCCAAGTAGTGGAGGGCAAACCTTCGACTCAAGAAGAATTAGTGCAAATCCTTAAAGGCTTTCCTCCGGAACTGGATCAGCGTCATATTAATGGGGAAGTAAGAAACTCCACAATGAAAATAAAGCTTAATCCTTGGCCATACGAAGAGATAAAGCAACTGTATAAGACTTGGCCAAAGAAACGCTACAACAACGATGACTACATCAAGCTTTTAAAGAAGTACCTAAAGCGCTTTGGCAAGATGCCTGAATATACCAATCAGGATGAAACCGCACAGATTGCAGAATTCTGCCTTGAAACTGACCGTCCGCAAGGTGATAGTCCTAAACAGACTGCAGCCAACTGGGATAAGATTAAAGGGCAGACACCAGTAAATTAGGGCCACACATAATCTTTAATAATGGCTCAAAACAATTTGCTTATATTGGTTTGCTAAACAGAAATGGTTATTTGAGAGGGAGGCTATTGCCTCCCATGGCTTACTTTAAATTAGCTGGTAAAGTTGGGTTGTTGTCGAAAAAATATAACTGCTTATCTGTTTCCAATTTCTTAGGAGCTAATTCGGTTACTTTAAAAGTGCCAAATATTTCATGAGCTCCTCTTCGCGTCTGACAATGCGGATTGCAGTGTTGAAACTCTTTCGTTTTGACTTTATCGGGAAGTTCGTCAACAGTGATGCCTTGCTCGTTAGCAGCTAATTCAAAATATCTGTCGTATATGTCCTGGGCTGTATAGGCAGTAGGCTCTCTTATTTCCTCGGGGGTTAACTTCCTCTCCGCTTCGTTCCAAGAGTTAATCTTTTCCGTATCGATATAACTTGCGCCGTAATAATCGATTCCAGTTATTACATTGTCGTCGTTTAATGTGAAATACACCGACTTGACTACCATTGGAGTCATTCTATTAGGCACTTTTACTCTTAAAAGGTTACTTGCAAAGGAGGCATTCGGATCCTTTACAAGGTTGCTTGGAAAGCCATAAGCCGCAAATTTTACTCCGTCGTTACTTAGACCCATAAACATTGGTGCTCCAAGCTTTGAACGTACTTCAGTTAAAGTCGTGGTGCCTGGTTGCACGAACTCTTCTATTACTGTGATGTTTACAGCTTCTGGACGGCTTGAAAATATGCCGCAACTTGAGAGAAGAAAGGGAGCGGAAAGAAAAGTTGCTAGTAAAAGTTTATTAATTCTGACCATCTTTTTAGAAGTTTGGGCTTTAGAAAATCTACTATTAGGAGTGGAGTTTATGCCATAGAGCATAATTTGAGAAGATTCTCGACTTCTTTGCCTAAATGCCAATTTAATTACCTTTAATGGGTAGAAGTGCTTCAAAATTCAATTTTGAATCAAAGCGACAATTTATTTTGGCGGACTTGTTCTATGGGCTTTACTACAAAAGGCTTTGCTACAAAAATCCTTACCTCTAGACAAATTCAAATATAACTAAAGAAAGCAAGAATGCTTATTAATTGTGCCCTTTGATTCCAATCATGTCTATACCTAAAAAGCTTTTTTAACTACACCAGCCTGTTTCTCTAGTTTTAGCATTTGAGAATTAAACATAAGGAGCAGCGTCATGCCTGATCTTGATAACAATACTAAGACCGAGAACGAAAGTGTAGTTGACGAAGGCCAAGTCGATAAGCAGGTCGCCGTTGAAATGCGCTTGGCTAAGGAAAAGAAGAGTGAAACAATTGCCTATATCCTTTGGTTATGCTGCTTGCCAGTGGCAACCTTGGGGCTGCAGAATTTCTACGTAGGTAGAACTAAGCTAGGATGGCTCGAACTATGCTGCACCGGCATAGCTGTCCTTTTTGGTATTGCATTCACCTATTTCTTCTTTGGCGATAACCAAGTTGGAACAGTTCTGTTTGGACCGCTCCTTGCAATATTTGCAGTCATCGTAATCGCTTGCTGGATTTGGGATCTCTTTACGCTTCCAACCGCTATTACTCACCATACCAGCAAGTTGCGTGACAAGATTGCCAAGGAATTTGAAATGGCAACTTCCAAATTAACTAAAGAGCAGCAACAAAAGTAAAAGCAACACCTTAACTCTATAGAAATTGGGTAGAGTTAGAGTTTTTCGAAAGTTTGTTTCGCAAACTTATTGCTCTCGCTAGTGAACTTATTTCAGGAATTAAGGCGAGAGTAGGGTGGTCTCTTTCTGTTTGTTGGAAGCAAGCAGTAGAGTGTAATTCCAAAACTTGTAATGAGTCTCCTTTTATTGGATAACAAAGACGCCTATCAAGATTTCTTGGCAGGCGTCTTTTCGTGTGCCTGGCATGCAGGCAATCTATAAGGTGGAAGTCCTGAACTCGCCCGCTAGTGGGAAGAGTTAGCGATCCGCAAGGTGTTTGCAGTGATGCAATGACTGAAAGAAGCGGGATAGCAAACTCCTCGAGCCAAGGAATACGAACTGCTTTAGGCAGGCGCAGAGGATGAGGATGCGAAATGTTCCGAAGTCCAGTAACTAGACGGAATCTGCGAATGTAAAGGCAGTGGCTACATGGGAGGAAAGATTGTCATGCTTACCCAGGGAGGTCTCGCCAGCCGGAAACGGTAGCAACAGCGAATGGCGAGAAGTCAGCAGAGGTCGTAGTACCTGCGTGGAGAAAGCAGGGAAGGACCGAACCAAACTAGACGTGAAAGGAGGTTAGACCGCATAGGCGCAAACCGAAAAAGAAACAAAACCTGCCTAGGGATAGATAGCACGGAATGCGAAGGGTATCTAGGAGGAGTTTATTAAGCCTATTGGTGGATTGAACTATGAGTAGCGTGGCATTTAAACCGATAACGCTTGAGAGAGTTCTCGCGCGGGAGAATTTGCAGAGAGCGCTCTTGCAGGTTGAGAGAAATAAAGGCTCCCCGGGAGTCGATGGCATGCCCGTCGATGCACTGAGGACGCACATAAAGTCACACCCTCGCTCCCTCAGCGAATCGATTTTGGACGGCACGTACCGTCCGAGCCCCATCAGAAGGGTATACATTCCAAAGGACAATGGCGAAAAACGACCGTTGGGCATTCCTACCGTCAAGGATAGGCTAGTCCAGCAGGCAATTGCGCAAGTCCTTAGCGAGGAATGGGAAAAGATATTCTGCGATATGAGCTACGGGTTCAGACCCAACCGTGACTGCCGTCAGGCGGTGCGCAAGGCGATGGACTACGTGAACGCAGGATACGTCTGGGTGGTTGACCTGGATTTGAGGAAATTCTTCGACACGGTCAACCACAGCAAGCTCATTCAGCTTCTGTCCGACAAGATAGAAGACGGAAGAGTCGTATCGCTCATCCACAAGTTTCTCAGAGCGCCAATCAGCGAAAACGGCAAAGTTGGACCGAAGAACACCCAAGGACTCAGTCAAGGTGGCTGTAGCAGTCCAGTGCTTGCCAATATTATACTGCATGAGCTCGATGTGAAGATTGAGAGCAGAGGTCTGAAAGCCGTCAGGTACGCAGACGACTGCGTCATATTCACCAAGAGCAGAAAGGCAGCCGAGCGGGCTCTGAGCTGGATAACCAAGTATGTTGAGACGAAGTTGTTCCTAAAGGTCAACCAGTCGAAAACGAAAATACTGAGAGTCGGTAACCCCGAAGTGCAGTTCCTTGGCTTCTCGTTTACGAGAACTGTCCACAAAGCGAAAAGGAGCAGGTTCCCAAACCTGAAGTACTTTCCCGTAGTGCACCGAAAGAAGAGAGCCAAGCTCAAGAAAGAGCTTAAGGAGATTCTTGACCGCAGGGCACCGGGAGGCATTGAAGAGGTCAAGAGGAAACTTTCCCTCAAGCTTAAGGGATGGTACCAGTATTTCAGAAGGGCTGTCCCCGTCACGTGGATTGCCCAAATGGATGAGTGGATAAGAAGACGGATAAGACAGTTGCTCTGGAAAGCCTGGAAGAAACCCGAAAGGCGGTTCCAGGAACTCTGTCGCAGGATGAAGAACCCACCCCTAAAGGGAGAGTATGCCTACTCTTCAAACCGCTATTGGGCAATGGCGAAAACGCCAGTAATCCATAGCGCCCTCAGCAAGGATGAAATCTGGGCTGAGGGGTGGTGGACGCTCGAACTTTGCCGAAAATGGTGCGGAGAGATTTAGCCACACCAATAAACTAGATTGGAACCGCCGAGTGCGAGAACCGCACGCTCGGTGGTGTGAGAGGGACGGTTGC
>JAJPXW010000107.1:1264-4442 GCA_021205255.1 Burkholderiales bacterium | reverse complement strand
CTTCTACAGCGTATTGGATAATAGGCTTATCTACCACTGGTAGCATTTCTTTAGGCATTGCCTTTGTAGCAGGAATGAAACGAGTTCCTAGACCTGCCACTGGAAAAACCGCTTTTTTTACATTTTTCATAGTTAACTCTAATACTGCAAAGAAATTGAATCTACATCAAGATCAACACACGTTAGTTTATTCCTGACTGTCACAGCCTAGTAGCAGGGGGTACGCACATAATTTGTAACATTCGGCGTAGTAATATAATTTAAGCCCTTTATAGCCTGGGACTGAAGTAGTTTAGTAAATTTCTTATCAAAGGCTAGCCAAGGAGCACGGCGTACGCATGAAGCCAACCTTAATTCGCATAGATTTTGCCTAACTGCTCCAAAGCCTTGGCGGGCGTTGCCAGTGAGGCTATGACCCGCTTGCGGCTCTTTAGCTTGCCGTTGGAGTCAAGGTCGACTTTGCGGATTCTGTTGACGATCGCCAGGGCCAGCTCGGTGAGCGTGACCCGGTTCACGAGGTAGTTGGCGTTCTTGCACTGCGTGCGATCTTGATATTATGCACATAAAAGAAATATGTGCGGTGAGTATAACAAGCTATTGAGAAATCTTAAGAAAAAGCAGTGAGGACTTTAAATAACTTCCTTTTTTGTGTCATAGCAGCGCTCTCGTTCTTATTCATATGAAGGAGAATAATTTGACACTTACAAAAATAACCGAAGGTCTGGAAAGGATCTTCGGGCAGCGCCATATGGCGTCTTCCACTCTGGGAACGTACAGAACCCAATGGAAGCGCCTAAGGGAATACTTAGACGATAAGTACGGCAACGAGGATTTCGACATGGCTCGCGGCATGTCCTATTTCAAGGATACCTTTAAAATTCGTTCCGACAAGTTGCCTGAACAGCTTACGAAAGTCCAGTCGCACGTCCTGCGGGTAATAAACACCCTAGAGGACTTCAAGCTCCATGGAGCAATCACAAAAGAAAGGATCACAAGAGACAAACCCATAGAGCTGCCAGCAGCGCTTGCAGAATCCTTGTCCAGCTACCGGAAGTGGCTTCTCAAGGAAGGGTACGCCAAGAAGACCATTGAGCTTGACATATGGGTGGCGGTTCGCTTCCTGGGCTTTCTCCAACAAATCGGCCGCACAAGCCTAACCAATCTCAAGACCGATGACTGCGAAGCGTTCATAAAAACCTGGGCCAGGTACAGTGCCGGCACAAGTAGGCTGTTCATGCGCTCGCTCAAATTCCTACTTAAGTATTTGTTCGCCAGTTCGGCAATCAAGGAGGATATCGCTCCACGACTCCTGACGCCCCGAACTCCAAGGCATTCTCCAATTCCCAGCTCCTGGACAGCCGATGAGATTAGCAAGCTGCTCTCCTCCATCGACCGCAATAGCCCCAACGGCAAGCGGGACTACGCCATGATACTTCTCGGATGCCTTCTGGGACTGAGGTCGATCGATGTGGCGAACCTCAAGTTCTCGAACTTCGACTGGACAGGCTCCAAGCTAAGGTTCACCCAGCATGAGACTGGAAGGGAAATTGAACTACCGGTGCCGGAAGACGTGATCAAGGCAGTTGCCGACTACGCCAAGAACGGCAGGCCAAGGTACTTTAAGACAAGCGTCGTCTTCCTCAAGCACAGGCCTCCGTTTGACACTTTCGCCGCAGGCAACGCGCTAAGCGCCATGCTGGAGAGAAGACGCAGGGATGCGGGAATACCGAAGTCCGGCAAGCATTGGGGATTTCATTCGCTCCGCCATGCGGCAGCCTGCGCGTATCTTGAAAAAGAGACACCTTTGCCGGTAATAGCGCAAATACTTGGACACGCCGACCTGAGAACCACATCAAACTACTTGAAGTGCGATGTGGACAAGCTTGCCGAATGCGTATTGGATCCAAGGGAGTTTGAAGATGAAGAGAAATGAATACTCTAGCGTGCTGGCTCCCGAACTTAGGCAGTATCTGGACTACAGGGTGAGCCTGGGATACTCTCAATCAATCGATACGGACTGCCAATATGGCGACTTGGATAAATTCCTCCAGGAAAAAGGATTGAAGCTCAAGGGGATATCGAAGGAGCTTGCCGATTCATGGTGTCGAAGAAGAACCTACGAAGCGCCTGGCAACCAGCATCGGCGTATTTGCCTGCTTAGGGGTTTCTGCCGTTACTTGCGCAGCCGGGGATACGCAGCCCATATCCCTGGCAGGCTAGCCGTAAAAGTGCAGAAATACGAAGCCCATGTCTTTAGCGACGAAGAGCTGCGCAAATTCTTTCATGCCGTTGACCATCCCCATTTCAGCAATGCGGCAACTAGAAATCGGGATGCAATGCTACCGCTTTTCTTCAGGATACTCTACACTAGTGGAATGAGAGCCGGAGAGCTGGCGAAAGTTCTTGTGGGCGACATCGATATCGAAAAGGCGACGGTAACCGTCCACATGGGCAAGAACCGGAACGACCGCATCGTACCGATCCATCCTTCGCTTGCGGTGAGATGTCGCACTGTGATGGCATTGCTCCCGCAACCGTTGTCGAAGAGCGACTACTTCTTTCAAATTACCGAAGGGAAAGCCTCGACGAGGAGATACTACTACGAGCAATTCAGAAAAGCCCTTAAGCAGGCTGGCATCTCCCATCTGGGCCGCGGGAAGGGTCCAAGAATGCAAGACCTTCGCCACACCTACTGCGTCAACTTGCTGCAGAGATGGATTAACGAAGGCCGCAACCTGCAGGCATGGCTTCCCTACCTGCAGACTATCCTTGGCCATGTCGACTTCAGGGAGACCGCCTACTACCTCAAGGTCACGGCACGGTCAGTTCCCCAGAGGAGGGATTGCATTGAATCCAAATTCCCCAACATATTTGAGGACAACAACTATGACGAACCAGAGTTCTACTGATTTCTCGGGGCTGGTGGTCTCATTCCTCACCGACTACCTTCCGCTCCAGAGAGGCTGCACAGTTAATACCGTGCGCAGCTACAGGGACACCATCAAGCTACTGCTGCGATTTATCACGGACAATAGGAAAGTCGATCTTAAAAATTTCCTCATGAAGGATTTGACTAGGGAGCTGGTCCTGGATTTCCTAGCCGACTACCGGAAAAACGGCGCCACTTCGAGATCGGCAAACCAAAGACTGGCTTCGCTGAGGTCTTTCTGCGAGTTCG
>JAJPXW010000107.1:0-1254 GCA_021205255.1 Burkholderiales bacterium | reverse complement strand
CGCTTCGACCGAACAGCCAGAATGCCTGGAAGGGCTTCTGGGAATTCGATCCATAAAGTCGCGTAAGAGCGCCGGCAGAACCATCCAGTACTTGACCGTGGAGCAGACGACGCAGCTTGTGAACGCCCCAGATCCAAAATCCCGAACCGGTTTAAGGCACAGGGCCATTCTCGCGGTTCTCTACGATGGAGCATGCAGAGTGCAGGAACTGTGCGACTTGGACGTAGGCGACGTCTCCATCTGTGGCACCTCATGCACTTTGCTTCTGAAAGGGAAAGGGCTAAAACCCAGGACAGTGATGCTGTCCAAGAAAGTTGCAGAGCTTCTTGGGAAATACAAGGAACGCTTCCACAGAAGGTCGCTTGCTACTGATCCTTTTATTTACGGCCGTTCAGGAAGAATAAAGAGAAACGGCGTCGCCTATATTGTCCAGAAGTACGCAACCGAGGTCTACCGGAAGGACAATACGTTCCCTAGCAAGGTTCATTGCCATATGCTCAGGCACAGCAAGGCGATGCATATGCTACAGGCCGGCATAGACCTCGTGACGATAAGGGATTTCCTAGGCCACGAGGATATAGCGACCACAATGGTCTACGCACGCGTCGACAACAGGACGAAGGAGGAGGCAATTGGGAAACTTGCTCCTCAGATACTGGGCGACAGCCACTCTGAAGTGGATTGGAGAAAGGACAAGGACCTAATGGACTTTCTGGAAAGTCTGAAATAGGTGTTATGGACAGTAGCTAGCTTGCTAAATAGCTAAAAGTATGCACAGCATGACTTAAAGCTGTGCATATTTACTGACAGCCCATAATATCAATTATGTACATATGTACATAACTGATAGAAGTTGACGTCCAAAACGTAGTGCAGCTCTTCTCAATTCCCCAGTGCCTTTTATGCCGATGTAGGCATAAAAGGCATTGGGGGTTCAAATGCTGACATTGACTGTTCAATTGCCGACATTACCCCTACGAAATAGGAATTTCCCTTCCAAGTAAAAGCCCCTATTGTTTGTGGAAAATTTGCCGGTGTTCTCTGCTAGTATAAGGATAGGTAGAAACCATAAGCCCAGGCAGTCATAAATTCCGGAAAACGGGGTTCATGATTTCTGGAAAAAAGGGCGTCATGAATTCTGGAAAATAGGCGTCACAAATTATGGAATAGGCCCTTTCACAAATTCCGGAATTTCCACTTTGTTCTTGGCACTGGCTTTTTCCTTATCCTTTGCCTATGATTTGGCCACATTAA
>JAJPXW010000234.1 GCA_021205255.1 Burkholderiales bacterium | reverse complement strand
CTTTTAATAGGAAGTGGAACATGGCTTTTATCTTTTGAAAAAATAAGGGAAAGCGTCTCGGGCGGACTTTGATTGGCTATTTGTGGTCGATTGGCTAATAGAGATTTGTTTACAAGAGAATTGTTGTGGCGGTCACTTGCTGTAAGACGCATCAGTGCATCGGTAAAACTATCTAACTGGCTTTTGGCTCCTAGAAAATAGATTTTCTGGGAACTACCTTCAGCTTCGAATACCGGAGCAGAGGCTTCCATGTTGGCTAGCATACTGTCGGCTGGGATTGAATAAGCTAAGAGAAGTGCTCCAAATCCGCAAGCTACTAAGCCACAGAAAACAAAGAGCAACCCAATTATCTTTTTCGTTAATCTCTGCATGCTTTCGTCCCTATGAAATGTGCAAATCTCCAACATGAAGGAACAAAGAATGTACCAGAGCTCTTCACAGTCAATAGGCTAACTTGAATTTGATTAAATTTTCCGTTTTCTTCGTTGGAGAATTCTGGGGCCTTGCAAAAGTGGGGAGTTCCCTATTCTGGAATCTTGCTTGATGCTCCAATGAATTTTTCAACTTTTCTTCATGTTTTGGCCGAGATTGGTTGAAATTCTTTAAGTACTGAGCAAAAGCTAAAGATTGTAAATACGGCTTGTAGCTTCAGTTGACCAAGTTAACTAGAAACCACATTGGTCTTGGACACTAAAGATGTCATTCACCATATGGGCTTAGCTTATCGGTAAAGATTGCTTCAAGCCATTGCAAGTAATTTCTTCTTTGGAAGAATAAAAAAAACAAATGTTTCAATCAACTTTGTCAACAATGGAAGCAGGGTCGTTACGATAGTATCTTTATTTGTAGGATGCCACATGATCAGCAACCTACAGCTTTTGCCCCTCGTCCCACTCTCGTTAGCTTTACTCTTGAGATATTAGAGGGGAGCGCCGTTAAAACTGTGGCTTTGCTATCTAAAAGGCTAATAGTTATGGAAGAGGTAAGTCCTTCCCTTTTCCAGCAAATTAGTGCAAGCGCCAACAGAGGTAGAACTTTACGCTTTAGTTTCTTAGCGAACTTGATTAACAAACTTGCTTCAATCTCTAGTCGAGTTCTATGAAGAAAAAGGAATTCCTTATTTGAGCCAATCAGAGTCCATCAGTCACGCTTAATGTCAATGGCAACGTGATCTGCTTATATGCAGCAAAATAAGACCTAGACGTTGTTTTGGCCTTTAGGCAGTAATGAGGAGGGTTTCAGATAAAACTTGCCACACTTCCCCTTATTATTTTGAACTATGCCTTAAAGGAGAGGCTGTAATAAAGGAAGTAGGGTACTACGCTAGCCTTTATAAAGAAAGCTTATGTGGAGGCGTTTTGCTCTTCGGTATTTGATTCCTCAAGAAGCCCGAGCTGTATAGCTGCATAGACAGCCTCGCCTCTCGAATGAACTTGAAGCTTGCGATAAATTTTCTTGATATGTGCTGTTACCGTATGTGTTGAGATTTGCAGCACGTTGCTAATTTCTGCAAAGCTCATTCCTTTAGCTAGAAGCTGAAGAATTTCTCCTTCTCTACGGGATAAAGGATTTTTCTCTAAGTTGGACTTGGAAAGTCTTTTATAGGATTCAGCTTCCCGCCTTTGCTTTAGTGCCTGGATGACCATCCTGGCAATAGACGGACTAATGGGGCTACCTCCAGAAGTTACTAACCTTACGAAAGAGCCAATTTCAGTTGAGCCAGGTTCACCTTTGAGAATGTAGCCAGTTGCTCCGTTTTCTATGGAAAGATCAATATCGCTCTGAGAATGCCGGTTCGTAATAACTACACAGTTTTCTACGCCGTGTTCGTTCAAAGCACTGGATATAAGGTCTGCACCATTGCCGTCCGGAAGGTTAAGTTCCGTAAACAGCACATTACATTCAATGCGCGATAGCAATGCCTGGGCAGAGCTTATGCTGGAGCAAATTCCGATTAGGTCGATGTTTGGGTCGTGAATGAGCTTTTGCCTATAGACGCTCTGAATATCGAGATCGGGCTCAACTATGAGGACTGATGTTTCGTGAGCGGCCATTCAAAGGTCTCCGGCTGATGGATTTAGCGATAGTACTTAAATAAACATAACTCTTTAGAGTAAAACACTCTTACCCCCTTATTGTATAAGGTTCGCTTAATTCTCAATATTGGGGGTTATCAGAATTTCCACTTACTCAAGAGCGAGATTTTAGCAAAGTAACTACTTGAATAAATTTGTTTTTGAAAGGGTTCTCCCCACCACTCCTAATCCAAAGATTTGATTTTTAGTGTGGTAGGGGAGATACGGTTTTCAGTAATGCCTATAAGGATAGTAGGAATCACTACACCTTAATTTCTTCAGGTTCATTAAGCTCAGGGTGTTTCCTGACTTTGCGTAGATAGGCTCCTCCTCCAAGCATGACAGCCCCAAGGCTCCAGAATGCTGTGGCTGCTCCGATAACTGTGCCTCCAACACCGAAAAGTAATGGAAATACCGTATGGCTGCCATTTGTAAACATTGACCTTAAGCCAATGGCTTCGCCTACTCTTCCTGCCGGAGAGACTTGATGCAGTAAAGAAAGAACATTTGGTTGTGAAGCGCCAAGGCTCATGCCTAATATTCCGCAGAAGATAAAGAGGATAGGCAGGGACTTGATGAATGGGAAAAACATGAAGATGCATCCGCTGATTAGGATGACGGCAATAATGATTTGCCACTCTCTGAATACTCTGGAAAGGAAAGGCATAAAAAGCCTGACAGCGAATGTACACACAGAAAATGTACTTAATAACCATCCAATAGCCACAGCGTCCAATCCAATTTCTGTTCCGTAGACAGGAATCATGAATTGCTGAAGATCCCAGGCCATTGAAACTAGACCAGAGCCAATGAGTACGTTGCGTACTCTTGGAATCTTTAGTAGAGCGAAGACGCCTTCTTGCTGACTAGCTCCTTTCCTTCTAGGGCTAACGTAGTTTGGTAGGAATGGAGAGAATCCAAGGAAAATTGATCCTCCGATTGCTGCTAGTCCAAAGGCTGTGCCAAAGGCCCACGTATAACTACCGTGATCGATTAGGTAGCCGGAAATTAATGGTCCAATTGAAGCGGATACGGAAAATGCCATTGCTTGGAAAGTAAAAGCCGTGGCTCGATTCTTTACAGTGGAAAGACAGCCAATTAAACCTTGACCAGCAATTTGCGCAAAGAGAAATCCAGTTCCTGCCAAAGTGCTCATCAAAAGCAGTGGCCAAAGTCCAAATGTACCGATAGAAAAGAAGATTGGTATGAGGCAAGCCCCTCCAATCATTAACACAGCGGCAATGATAGGGATACGGGTTCCAATCTTATCGATCCACTTTCCGGCATGTACTGCTAAAAGCGCTGGTAGAAATGCATAAAGAGACAAAATGCAACCTACAGTCCAAGCTGGCTGTCCGTTGTGTAGGACATATAGAGTTGCGGTGACACGGGAAGAGACAAATCCACAATGGATGAAGCCTAGGAACAAAATAACCTTAAGAACATCCTTGTACTGTCTCAATTCATTCTCCTTGGTAATCTGGTGTCAATGTGGCAAATAAAAGAAAAGCGGTCGTATTGGCGACCGCATTCTTATCCGTTTTTGAATTAGTTCTTGTTCTAGTTTTAGCTTTCTTTGGCTAGTGTTGTTCAGTCGCTTAGCTTTCTATTTGGATGACAAGCAAAGGTGTATCGCTGATAGCGGCAATTCTGGTAGCAGTCGATCCAAGGACAGCTGCTTTAAATGCACCGAACCCACGGGTACCCATCACGATAAGGTCTAGGTGATGTTTCTTTGCATAGGCTGCGATTTCGTCACCAGGATTACCAACTAGGCAGACTTCCTTATTTTCATAGCCACGTTTATCAAATTCTTTCTTATAAGGAGCGACAGCTTCATCGAAGGCTTCCTGTTGCATTGCCCTTACTTCCATTTCACTTAATGTTGGTAGTGCCATGCCGGCCATATCTGGCATTACTACGCCTGCATAGTCGCTAACCACATTAATTAGATAGAAGCAAGGCTTTTCTCCGAACAAGTCATGGTTGTCCATGATGTACTTGACAGCGGCCGCGCCGTATCTGGAACCGTCGATTGCTACACCAACCTGCAAGTTGTCATGCATTTTGGCTGGCTTATTACGGAGAATAAGCATCGGCTTAGTGCAGAGGGCAAGAACCGAATTTGTCACAGAGCCTAGTAGCAAGCCTTTTAGGGCTGAACGACCATGGGAACCCATGATGATTAGATCGGCGCCAATATCTTCAGCTACTTTGGCAATTGTTGGAGCAGGCTCACCAATTGCAAAGCGTGTCTGTACATCCACGCCTGCCTTTTTAAGCTCTTCCACAGCCGGCTTCAGAATTAGCTGCGCCTCTTCATCGTAATAGTTCTTTAGAGCATCTGAATCAACGAAGTTCGATGGCCGGGAGGGTACTGAAG
>JAJPXW010000084.1 GCA_021205255.1 Burkholderiales bacterium | reverse complement strand
GTGCGAAGCCGTGCAACCGCTTTCGGACTCTACGTCAAAGGAAGTACCTTATTTAGAGAGAAGCTCTTTTTGCCTGGGGATATGAATTTTCCATTAGCGTGCTTATCTTTGCATTTCTTGAGTCCTTTTTCTTGAGCCCTTTTTCCCACGAGCTAACCAATGGCTTTCTCCATCGATAAAGGCATATCAATTTGTATTAAGAGTGATTTTGTTCAAGATGTAGGAAGACATTTTGTCTTGCCCACTATTAGCACTTGCAATCCCGTCCTTGTAGCAGAAGGTTCTCATGGACATCTCAAGGCGTTAGTAAATGGCTATTTCTTGCTCTTTTCAGCTTTGGCAGCGTCCATTATGTCTTGCCAAAATTTGGCTGCCATTGGATGCATTACGAAGCTAATGCCTCTAGGTTGGGCTGCATCAGCCAGAGAAAAGACAATAAAGAAATTTTTTTCGGGCCAATACCAAGCAGAAGCTTGCCTCCTACTTTCAAAGTGTGGATTTCCATACGCCTTCTTTAGCTCTTCTGAATATTTTCTAATGTCCTGTCGGCTAATGCCCTTATCGAATTGCAACAATACCCCCGCAACTGGTTCTCCAACTTTTTCACTTCTGACGTATATAGTAGGATCGGCTAGAAGCTGGAAACATCCTCCTGCAACTCTTAGACCACTCGTCCCGTCAGCGTTAGGCGTTAGGTCGAACTTACAACCTTTTTCCAAGAGCACTTTCGTAATGTTAGACATAGTCGTCTTCTGAGGTGTAATGATCCCCAGTAATGGCACAGCTAACTGGGCTTGAGTGAGTGACGAACTAAAAGCCAATGCAACGGCACATAAACTGGAAGGTAATGCTCTAAGAAACCCACGATTCAAGACTTATCTCCTCATCCGAAATCTGTTGGCTAACATTAATCGAACTAATGCTAAAACAGACAAACACGAAACTACACTCCGTCATTGGATGTAAAGGCTCGCTTCAACAAATAAAGGATTCATGAAAAGTGACTTGGGAGGTTATCTCGTTAATCATAACCTGTCCAAGAGACTATCAATGTTTCAGACTAAGTCACTAATTCAACCGGACAGTTAAGCTACCATTTTCCGGCTTCTTTGCATTCCAATATAAAGTCTTGTAGTCTTTTAGCGTAATTGTCAGCTTCCTCGTCAGTAAGTGCACCTTTGTTGTAGTGATAGGCTACATTATCTATTAGCAACCGTAAAAGTTCACGTCTGCACATACGTCTATCAACTTCGAGATTATCTATACGGGACTTGAGGTTATCTACTTCTAAGACGTAAATTCCAGAGACTTTGCCATTGTTAGAAGAGTCTGTAGAGTTATCCGCGGCCATGGCCACAGATCCTGCCTGTATCAAAGCGCAGAGAGCAATCACAACTAATGAGCGAATCTTAAACATCGTTAGTATTCCAAATCTCTAGTTGAGGGGATATCTAAGGAAAAGTATGCTGATTGTAAACAAGAGGCACCCTGTTAACTGACAGTCCTACACAATTTGCCTATATGCCCCTAGACCATGAAGACAATGAGTAGGTAAATTAAATAAATGATTGAGCCAGAACTGTATTTTCTCAACAAAAACATACGGTTGCCCACTATCTCTTACATAAATAGATTAAGAACGTCTTTCTGATACGAGCTGAGAAGCGTCAACCATCCTTATTTATAGCGGAGCCTGCTTTAATTTTTCGTAGCGCTTGCAAGCCATATCAAATTTGAGCTCGCATCCTTTCGAATAATAGGCGAGTGCTTGGGAAGTAGACTTTTCGACTCCAAAGCCGTTTTCATAGAGTACACCCATACCATCACAACTAGCACCCTGATTAAGTTCGCAACCCTTTAGATAATATTCTTTAGCTTTCTCGTAGGACTGTTGGACGCCTTTTCCTTCAAGATACAAATTGCCTAAGTTTTGACAAGCAACCGTTTCGTTTTTTTCACATGCAATTTCGTAGTATTTAATACCAGTCGGAACAGACTGAAGGACCCCTTGCCCGTAGATATACATTTGCCCTACCGCTGTACAACCAAGTGCGGAGTGCATATTGCAGGCTTTTTCAGCATATTGAGCTGCCATCACATAATCTCGACCTACCCCGTCTTCGCCCTGATAATAGGCATTAGCAACCTGCAGACAGGCTTCCCCATCATTTTCGTTACAAGCCTTTTGCCAATCGGTGGCATCATTAAATGCACAAGAGCAAAGAAGTACCGAAAGTAAGAATATTGAATTGCGTCCCATATAACCCATATCACTACTAGGTCACGTTTTCAAACTACAAAACGCAACAAACCAATCTATCTTTTATTTAAACACTAGGATTGTGCTCGGACAAATTATTTAATAGGCAACCATTCCATTAGGACTTTCGATTTGAGATATACCCTCTAAAAAGAGAAGGCTTCTTGCTTGGTAAGTAATGCTTTCAGCTACTTACTTTTCTTTCCACAAGTTGGCTTCATTACCAAGAATTGGTAATTGACAAGGAGAAAAATAAGGCTCCTCCGCATGCAAAAGTTATCTCAAGACCTATATCCGTGTTAGGTTCTTTAATGCAACCTGAGCAAAGATCCAAAGATCTTTGGATCAATCAGGGAAACGCACTGACAGATTTCTAGAACTTGGAATAGAAAGTCCCTAATGGAACTTTATATCGGCCTTCTTGGTTCCTATCTGCTATATGCCAGAGAAAAGTGGGTGGCTTCGTAGGCATATCGATCAAGGCAAGTACAAGATCTGTTCTGAGATTATTTAAACAGTACCTAACAACGTGTGTACCTGGTTCAAATTTCGCAATGCGAAATGGCTTTTCTGGATGCATCGTACTGAAATGATCCAATGTAATGGCAGTACCGTCTAAAAAAATGATGTGCACGACCGGATCGACCCATTTGGAACTTAGAAGGGGTGGCAGCTCATCACCAGGCATCGTCAACTCATTGGCCGCTTTATCTAATGCCAATCTAAAACCCGGATATCTTTTTGGCAATAACCTCATGAACTCGACAAAGCCCACTCCATCACTATTACATGTGTCAAGCCTTAAAGTTAGTACGGTAAGATCTAAAAACTGCATATCCTATCCTCTTTCGACCTCACAAATATACAACCAGAAGAGGATATCCACATAAGTTTGGCTTTCACTCTTCGAACTTCTACTGTCATTTTCTCGGAAGCGTTCAAATTGACAATGGAATGTTTGTTAATCGGTCCTTGAAACTTCTTACTCAGCTGGACATGGGCAAGGAAGCTTTTTCTAGCTTTTGTCTGAGATTTGGAGATGCAACAAAGGCGGTCTCCGAGATAGAAACCGCCTTCCTTGCAGGTTGCTTTTATAAAGCAATTAACGACTAAACTAAAAGCTACATAACTAACGTTACCTTATTTATTGGTCATCTTTGCATAACGCTCACAACCTTTTTCTTCGCCTAAATCACAGGCTCTTCCGAACATTTCTTTAGTCTTGAATAGTGATTTCCTAACGCCATTACCGTTAGAGTACATAATTGCTACGCTATAGCAGGCACTGGCATCCCCAAGCAAACAGCCTCTGTCTAAATACTTAAAGGCTTCTTTGTAGGACTTTGCCACTCCGTGGGCAGTGAGGTAAAGGTTGCCAAGGTTAAAGCAACCGGCCGCTACATTCATTTCACATGCTTGTTCATATAGCGCCTTGGCTCTGGGATAAAGAAGCACGGCGCCGTTTCCAGTTTCGTAAAGTCTTCCAAGATTGCTACAGCCAATACCAACTTTCAGAGTACAGGCTTTATCGAAGTAAGCCCTAGCAATTTTGGGAGACTTTGCAATACCACGGCCTTCTTTGTACATAAGGCCCAAGTTATTGCAAGCTAGTCCATCTCCATCGGTACAGGCCTGAGCGTAAAGTTCATTTGCTCTCTTTAAAGATTGTTCTACTCCTTTGCCCTGTTCATAAAGGATGGCCAAATTAACGCATCCTTTGGCATCGTCCTTAGCACAGCTTTTGTCATAAAACTCAGCAGCCTTAGCGTAGGATTGGAGCACTCCACCACCGCCTTTCTGGTAATCAAGCCCTATGCGGTAGCATCCTTGGGCATTACCCGCCAGACAGCTCTGTTCGGCAAATTCGGATGCTTTAGTTAAAGAGCGTGTAACACCATTGCCCTCTCCATACAAAATACTAAGGTTCAAAAGCGCAGTAGCATTTCCAAGAGCGGCTGATTTTTCATAATATTCAAAGGCTTTTTTAAATGACTTCCTTACTCCTTGGGCATTGCCGTAACGGTAACCCAGACTGTTGCACCCTTCGGCATAATCGAGAGTACAAGCCTTTTCTAGACTATGAATAATCTTATCTTTAAATTTCTTTGCGTCCTGGCCTTTTTCATACATAACGCTAAGCTTGTAGCAAGCAACACCACTATTTGCTTCACAAGCTTTATTCATGTATTCCAGCCCCTTTTCTATTGATT
>JAJPXW010000011.1 GCA_021205255.1 Burkholderiales bacterium | reverse complement strand
ACCTATGGGTATATAATTCGCTCAGCCCTGACAAGATGATGAACCTCTCCAACAGAGATTGAACAATGCCTGATGAGGAACTTTTCCCAATCAAGACCCGTATTGTGAAGGTCACAAATAAGAGGACTGGAGTGCGTTATCTTGAAGAGCGTACTTATCAGTATGATCCTAAACTAAAGTACAACCGTACTTTGAGCTCCAGGAGAGTCGGACAAAAAATTGAAAAAGGTTCAAATACACCTGTGCCTTGTCGACCAAAGTCCAACGCTCAGAAGGCTGCTCAAAACACAACTACCAAGGCTCCTACCATTGCGGTAGAACCTGTCTAACTGGTTGGCTAGAGGAAGAAGATTACGAATCTTCTTCCACGTCCACCGGTTTCATCCTATGGTCGCTCTCGATGTGTCTACTTACAAAGCGGACAGTTTCAAGACTTCTTAGCGATCCGATGATTTTCTGAAGTTGCTTCGTGTCCTGTACTTGAACAGTGATATGGATACGGGTAACTTCAGGACTTATTTCAGTCATCGAAAAGCCATTGATACTTGAATTCAGTCTAGCGACTTCCGAAGTGATTTTCTCCAGTGTCGAATGGGTATCGGTAAGCTCAATATCGAGCTTGGCCCGGTAGAGATCCTTGTGTTCTGGATTCCACTTTATTTCTTCCCAATTTTCAGGATCGACTCTGAAGCCTCTTTGTGTATGAGTGCAGTCTTTCCTGTGGATATGTAGCGTATTAGTCGAAGCGATAAAGTGCCCAATAACATCGTCTTCCGGCAGCGGAGTGCAGCAAGGCGCCAGTTTATAGTTGCGGTTCTTCAAGTTAAGTATTGGCGCACTTTCCGTATGGAATTCACTTCTGCCTAAGGAGACTTGGGAAGTAAGCTGATGGAGCACTAGGGCAGGATCTTTGTTGCCATAGCCCACGGCCGATAAAAGTTCCTCTTTACTACCCATCCCTAAAGTCTTATAGACACGTTCCCAATCGCTATCTTCGCATCTGCGTAAAGGAAGTCTTTGCTGATGGGCAACATTTTCCAAAAGCTTCTTGCCAAGCTCAATACTTCCTTCTTTATCAAGTTGACGCAAGTATTGGCGAATTTCAGCGCGTGCCCGACCAGTTCTTACTGTTGCTAGCCACTGTGGATTTGGAGAAGGGGAAGTACCAGTGGTGATTTCCACCATTTCACCGTTACGCAACTCCCTTGAGAGCAATGCTTGTTCACCGTTGATCCGGCAGCCGATACAGGAGTTGCCAATATCCGTATGAATTTGATAGGCAAAGTCGACTGCTGTCGCATGCTTAGGCAACTGGATAATTCTTCCTTTTGGCGTAAACACATAAACACGGTCGGGAGAAATATCGACCTTGATGTTTTCCATGAATTCCAAAGAAGTACCGCTTTGCCTTTGGATTTCCAAAAGGCTTTCCAGCCAAGTTTGGGTGGACTTTTGTAGATCTTGTGAGTTGTACTGGTCTCTATATAACCAATGTGCAGTGATGCCTTCTTCACAGATATGGTGCATTTCTTCAGTTCTAATCTGGAATTCAACTGGCATTCCTTTTGGTCCTAAGACTGTAGTGTGTAGGCCTTGATAGCCGTTAGTCTTAGGAATAGCGATAAAGTCCTTAAATCTTCCAGGAACTGGGTTATAGAGACCATGAATGACCCCTAATGCACGATAGCAATCATCCCGAGTAGGAACATTGATTCTGAAGCTATGTACATCTAGAACTTCATTGAATTTAATATGGCGTTCCCGCATCTTTAAGTAGATGCGCCATAGGCTTTTGTTTTTACCTAGAACGTCAGCTCGGATGTGGTTAGCTTCCAATGCATCAGTAACTTCATGCTCGATCTGATCCAAAGCGGCTTTTCTACGTTCACGGGACTTTTCTACAGCGTTTTTCAGAACCTTATGTCTGAGCGGATACATGTAGGAGAAGCTAACGTCCGCTAATTCGCGGTAAACCGAATAGAGTCCAAGCCTACTTGCTATTGGTACATAGATCTCCATGGTTTCTTTCGCGATACGGAATTTCTTATGCTGTTTAACTGCGCCGAGGGTACGCATGTTATGCAGCCGGTCGGCAAGTTTAATCAGGATGACGCGTACATCCCGGGACATGGCCAGCAGCATCTTATGGAAGCTTTCAGCCTGCGCTTCCATATTGGAGGAGAACTTTAACTTATCGAGTTTAGTGACCCCATCAACTAATTCGGCAACTGTGATACCGAATTTTTCGCTCATCTCGCGTTTTGTCTTGCCGGTGTCTTCCAACACATCGTGCATTAAACCGGCTTCTATGGCTGGTGCGTCAAGATGCCACTTGGCTAGGATTTCAGCGACGGCAATTGGGTGAGTTATATAGGGCGCACCTGAATTTCTTAATTGTCCTAAATGGGCTTCATCGGCGTAGCGGAACGCCTCACGGATCTTTTTGACGTCCGATGGCGATAAATACTGCTTGCAGCGCTCTGCGAGAGCGTTGGCCGATGCAACTGGATTGACTTTTGGAGGTGGACTATAAAACGAATCCACTCCTTGTGTATCTGCGGCGTTACCGTTGCTTCCATTGTTTCCATTGCTTCCATTAGGTCTGGAAACACTGGGCATGCTCTTTGTGGCCGATTCAATGAAAGGTGAATCGGTAACTGAATGAATTACAGCGGTCTGATTCATCTTTCATCTCCTGGCCGTTTATTCACTGTGATTACTTATCTTAGTTTTTCCAACATTTCCAAACCCGTTACGCCTTCGGCAATTTCACGAAGGGCGGCTACGCTGGCTTTGTCCTTGCACTCTATCTTAGGGGCTTGGCCTTGGGACAGCTGTCTAGCACGGGCAGCGGCTACTAGAACCATTTGGAACCGGTTGGGAATCTTTCTCAGACAATCTTCTACAGTAATACGAGCCATAAATTAATTTCCTATCAATTAAACCTAGCTATGTATGCCTAGCCGGCTGAATATATCACGGTGACGAGCTTCTTGCTTGCTAAAACGTAACCTGCTAGCGGTCACGACAGCGCAGAGCTCATCAAGCGCCGTAGTAAAAACATCGTTAATAATTATGTATTCAAAATGCGGAGCCTGGGCAATTTCATTTTTGGCCCCGAGTGTTCTTTTCTGGATAGTCTCCTGACTGTCCTGGCCACGTTTGTTTAGGCGTTCCTCAAGTGTATCAAGAGTAGGGGGCAATATAAAAATTCCTACTGCCTGCGGAAAGATTTCTTTAATTTGCAAAGCACCTTGATAGTCAATTTCTAAAAGGACATCAATGCCGGCAGCCATTTTCTGCTCTACCCACTTCTTGCTGGTGCCGTACATATTTCCAAAAACTTCAGCTGTTTCTAGGAATTCGCCCATAATCGAAGCTTCTAGAAAAGTTTCCCGGTCAGTAAAGTAATACTCCCTGCCATTTTCTTCGCCGGGTCTAGGAGCGCGGGTAGTGGTCGAGATAGAAAGCTCGATTCCCGGCATTTTCTCCATGAGAGCTTTGACTAAGGAGGATTTCCCAGCCCCGCTTGGCGCAGTGACTAAAAATAAGGATCCAGCGCTTTTTGCCGGTGATGGTGACTGCGTCGCGTCAGACATGTGTAACTCCTTCGGTGTCTTTTAGGGGCATATGTTCGACTAGGAAAGCTTTGAGCTTCATTCCATCGGCTGTAAAGTTGCGGATTCCTTCATAGAGCTTCTCTGAAGCCATCTTGTCGGAACACATGGCAAAACGGAAGTTGCTTTCGGATATTGCTTCTTCTCTTAATGGAATTACCGCTTCTTTAAATAGCTGTTGCGGTGCTGGATCGTCGCAGCTTTCCAATTCGGCGATAAGAGCTGGAGAAATTGTGAGGAGGTCACATCCAGCCAAAGCAAGGATTTGGCCTTTATTGCGGAAGCTTGCCCCCATAATTTCGGTTGGACTGCCGATCCCTTTAAGTCTCTTGTAGATCAACTTGACGGATTTGACGCCTGGATCGTTTTCGCCAGAATTCTTTTCTTCGTTCCATTTATCCCCGGCTTCCTTTTTATACCAGTCGTAGATTCTGCCCACAAATGGAGAAATTAGGGTAGCACCAGCATTGGCAGCAATTTCAGCTTGTAGAGGAGAAAATATTAAAGTGAGGTTGCAGTGTATTCCTTCTGCTTCGAGACGCTTAGCAGCTTCGGCTCCTTCCCAGGTGGCGGCAATCTTAATTAAGACACGAGAGCGGTCAACTCCTGCTTCTTTGTAGAGCTCAATAAGCCGCTTGGCTTTAGTAATGGTCTTTTGCGTATCGAATGACAACCTAGCATCAACTTCAGTAGAGACTCTTCCAGGAATGTGCTTAAGAATTTCGCAACCGAAGTTAACGATTACTCTGTCATTGGCGTCGTCCAAGTCCTTGGAATCTTCTAGAGCCTTTTGTATCAAAGGCAAGTAATGAGGGTTGGAGGCCGCTTTAAGAATTAAAGAAGGATTAGTGGTCGCATCCTGAGGCTTAATCTTTGCAATGGACTCTATA
>JAJPXW010000261.1:1409-4558 GCA_021205255.1 Burkholderiales bacterium | reverse complement strand
TCTTCCAGTCGCTGCCGAGAATATGAGTATGGGTCGCGACAAATGGCTAGAAGCGGCTCAAGCCATTATGACTACGGATACCACACCAAAGTGTGTGTCTAAGAAAGTCGAATTCGAGGATGGAACGATTACCATCACAGGTATCAGTAAAGGTGCAGGCATGATTGAGCCGAATATGGCTACCATGCTAGGATTCATTGCTACTGACGCTACTATTGGAGATGGCATTCTTCAGCAGACAGTTAAGCAATTAGCAGATGCTTCGTTTAATAGGATTACGGTAGATGGGGATACCTCTACTAACGACTCCTTTATTCTGATTTCAACTGGCCGTTCTGCAGTCGCTTCCTTTGATTCCGCCGATGACCCACGCTTTGACGAACTTCTTGATGCTTTAATTGAAGTGTCTCAGAAACTTGCGCAAGCTATGGTTAGAGATGGCGAAGGAGCGACTAAGTTCATCACTATTACTGTGAAGGGAGCGAAGACAGAAGCCGAAGCCTTGAAAGTTGCCTATCAAGTAGCCCATTCTCCATTAGTCAAAACTGCTTTCTTTGCTTCCGATCCTAACCTTGGTCGTATTTTGGCGGCTATTGGTAATTCAAAGGTTGCCGACTTGGATGCTTCAAAGGTAAGTCTGTGGTTGGACGATGTTCAAGTCGTCAAGAATGGTGGAAGATACCCTCTCTACAAAGAAGAAGATGGACAGGCCGTTATGAAGAGGCCAGAGATCGATGTGACTATTGATTTGGGTAGAGGTGATGCTTCCGAGACTATCTGGACTACAGATCTGTCTCATGACTATGTATCCATCAATGCCGATTACAGGAGTTGATCTACATGAATCCTCAGACTGAGGAGAAACTCTTTTCCGTGCTGAGCCGGCTGGAAAATATCCTGAACGGTGGCCAAGAAACTACCGATTGGTCTAAGCCGGCTTTCCGCTGGAGAAGAAAAAATTATCTAGGAATTGAAACTGGGTGCCTGGAGCCTATAGACAAAGTAGCTTTTGTCGAGCCTAAAAACATTAAAAATGTCGATAGGCAAAAAGAAATCCTTTTAACTAATACTGAACAGTTTGTAAAAGGATACCCAGCTAATAATGTTCTGCTTACTGGAGCCAGAGGCACAGGTAAATCCTCCTTGATCCGCTCCTGCCTAACGAAGTTTTATCCAGAAGGTCTGCGACTTATAGAAGTTGACAAGACTGACTTGAGAGACTTGGGCGAGATCACTCGAATTGTTCGCAATAGGCCAGAAAAGTTCATTATTTTCTGCGATGACTTGTCATTCGAACCAGGAGAAGGCGATTACAAATCCCTGAAAGCAGTGCTTGATGGCTCAGTAGCAGCTTCTGGCGACAATATGATTATCTATGCGACATCTAATCGTCGCCATTTAATGCCAGAAATGATGAAGGATAACTTGGAAAGCTCTCTTAGTGATTCAGGTGTATTGCATCCATCGGAAACTATTGAGGAGCAATTATCCTTGTCGGAACGTTTTGGCATTTGGCTGAGTTTCTATCCATTTACACAAAAGGAATACTTGGCTATTGCTAAAGTCTGGACTGAATTTCTTGGTGGATTTGTCAATGATGAATGGCAGACGGCAGCCTTGCAATTTGCTATTCAAAGAGGGTCGAGATCTGGGCGTGTCGCCTATCAATTTGCCAGAGATTGGGTTGGTAGAAACAGTATCAACAAATAGAAGATGAGTGAAAGAAAACTAACAAGAGCGGCTGTTTGTGGCCTACTTGATAAAGATGGACGCCTCCTAATGGACAAGCGTCCTAAAGGCAGACTTGCTGAAAGCTACTGGGAATTGCCTGGTGGAAGAATAGAAGAGGGCGAAACTCCAGAGCAGTGCGCCATACGTGAACTGCAGGAAGAGTTTGGAGTGACTCCGATCAATCCTGAATTAATTGAGTTAGTTCACTACCGATATCCTGAAGCCGATGTGGAACTCCACATTTTTAGAGCAAAGGAGTGGACTGGTAAATTAGAACCAAAAGAAGGTCAGGAATATGACTTCTTCTATGAAGGAGATGTCCCAACACCAATAATCGAGGCAACTATTCCAGTATTGCCTAAGATGTACCGCTAGGGCGAGATTTGTCGTGATACTTGCCTTTAGCCAAGTCTTCAGCGGAAATATCTAAATCGTCATCGGCTTCCATAGGCTTTCCTGGTATGACGTATTCTTCGTTAGCCCAGGAGCCTAAGTCGATCCAACGACACCGAGCACAGCAAAAAGGACGGTAGGGGTTCTTTTCTGAGTATTCCGTTTCGCGTCCGCATTGCGGACATTTAACCTTCAATACCATTAAATGTTACATAAACTGAGTTGGAAGGGGATATCTTTGGCCACTGCATTTGAAGTGACTGGAGTGTCAAAAGAGACAGGGATGAAGCGGACTGTTAGTAGATAGCGGTTAGCGGCACCGTTCGGAATGACGTTAAGTGACGGATCTACATAAATCTGAGTCAGAGAGAAGTTTTTCCCTTGCAAATCTTTTTGGTAAGCGCCCTTTACAGCAACCGCATCAGTGGTTTCAGCATTGCCACGAAGTAGTCCCAAGATAAGATCGATGGCTTCTCGATAAGGTCTAAACGGTTCAATCCACTGCTTTAAATGCGCTTTACGCATTTCAGGATCTGAATTAAGCCAGTGGTGGTAGAGAGGAGCATCGAATTCGCAGGTGGCAGCCGGCATACTTGATCTTTGGCTTAATTGCTTAAGGAAGTCGTTCTGGCTAGAAAGGTGGGAGATACGAATACCTACGTTATTTAGCGCGTTTCTACGTTCCTGGATAAGATCCAAAGTTTTTTTAAGAGAATCTTGATCAATATTTGGATTAGTACTTAAAGGTGCAAGATAGACCCGTACTCTCTCCAATTCTTGCAATATGTCGTTCTTTTGATCGCCGCGGTTTGTAACTTCTTGAATCTCAAAGTATTTATCTAGTGCGGCCTGATGATCGTGCATATGATCTTGTTGGGCATACCACTCAAGTTGCTTAAAAAGAGTGGAAAGGCGTAGAAAAGTCCTGATTTTTTCTGTTGCAGGAAATTCGTACCTTAAAAGTTCTACTGCCATTTTTATGATTCATCTTTTAACTTTTGCGTAAATTTAGCACATGATAACCA
>JAJPXW010000261.1:0-1399 GCA_021205255.1 Burkholderiales bacterium | reverse complement strand
TTTGTTAAGCAACTATTAAGAGAAGTAATCCAATTAACGTAAAAGGGATTTCGGTTTTGAGCGGCTATAGCGCAGATAAGCCACTCAATAGGAGGGGTGTAGATACTTTCCAAGTGGTTATAAAAGGCATTTGAAGGGATTTTGTACTTTCGGCATCATTTACCAAATTGGGTGAACAAAAATCAATAAAAAGTGGTTTATAGGGTAAAGAATGTAAAGGGATTAAGGAAGTTAGATTTAGGACTTATGGAAGCGACAAAACGTTCTTTATCGATTTTTGCTATAGAAGAGGATATGGGAGATTGGATAGTAAGACTGAGTCCTTTGTTGAAATGACGGTAGCTACGACGAACATCAGCCGAATGGCTGATTTCAAGGCCAATTAGCTACCTTAGTGGCATCTTTTGAAGTGACTGATTATTTACATTCGAAAACCAAAGCTATGCACTACACTAGGTAAACTTTCCCGAAGGTTGCCGAAAGAAAATCTTAGGCATACTTGCCTATTGACTCCTATTTTCAACTGGCAGCTTTTGTGGAAGCGATAGTCAGTTAAGCAAGAAGCAGTACCTTTGTTTTAGACCAGCCAAAAGAGGAAGTGATCAATTTTCGTTAGGCCATCCTTGTTATTCGCATTAAACCTAATGTAGATCCAGATTTTCTTGCATTGGCATTCTTGCGTTGAGTAGTTCAACTAACCACTGATTGGTTGATATAAGACAGGATTTCTGACTTATGGATGGTCAATTTCTTTTAGAACTTTTAAGCACTTAAGGGCACTATTTTGTAACCATTCGATGTACTGCGGCCACTTATCCTTGTCCATTAGATCTACACCGTACTTCTTAAAGCCTATTAAATCTCTCGTGTCTCGGTGGTCAAACCAATCATCGTCCCAAGTACCAGGTAACTTTTCTTTGAGCAGGGCAGTTTGGTTTCTATATTTTTGGGAGTACTTCTTTGTTACTTCAATATGGATATCTATATATTCTGCTACGAAGTTTAGGCCTGCGTACATTGCTACTCCAGTTGGCATTTCATCGCTTCTTAAGTGATTAATCCAAGGTTTGTCTTTCTTTTCCTTGACGTAGAAGACTTTCCAAAATTCACTGTCACTTCCCTGACCCTGGGTGGCGAAGCGTTTCCAAAATTCATAGGCCATACTTAGACATTCATTAGTTCTCTTGCGTCTAATTTTTTGAGGATTCTCCCAACCGTCAGGATGTACGACTACATTGAACCAGGGTGCAGGTCTGGAATTGTCAATTTGCCAAAGTTGTACTTCAAGCAGGAAAAACGGCTATCTCCCAAACTGTGGTGAATCTTGAAAAACTATTCAAGATCCTTGCAGTCGCCAGCGGGAGTGTTGGGCACCGCTTCTTTCAGGGCTCCGGCCGTT
>JAJPXW010000287.1:3698-4570 GCA_021205255.1 Burkholderiales bacterium | reverse complement strand
TTTGCTTATAAGGACTTAGTCCATGCAGTGGATGAGCAGAAGAAAATTTTCCTCGTTGAAAAATTATTCATCCATTTGGGAAGTCAAAAGCCTTCGTCTAGAAAAGTAACCAATTGATTCAACTATACTTACCTATCTTTTAAGAAAGGAGTATCCATTATGGAGCCTGGGAAAAACCAATACGGCCAAAAAATCATGCAGAAGGAACTATGCGAACTTCTATCGAGAGCTTTTGAACGCTATGACTGGGAAGGACCAAGCCTGGCAGTAGATGTCTCATATCCTTGCAAAGCCAAGCCGGAGAATTTACAGCAAGAACTAGCTCCCTGCACCTGCGTTGCAATTCAGCCGAATCGTGATGCAGCCGATATTATGCTAGCTGTAGGAGCGGCAAATAGTTTTGCAACACCACCGGGAATTGCAGAAGAACTCGCTAGCTTCATGGAAGAAAGAGTGGAGTCTGAAGCGCCGGAAAAGAAGACAGTAGAACACGTCAAAGCCAATGGGAAACTAATGGATATTCCACCACTTTTAATCTTCCCAAATTTCGTATGGAATCCAGATGTTGCTGTTCCTCCTCCAGTTCTTGAGAAACTTAAACCCTAACTACTAATTTCTAATAAATAGATTACGAAGGACGACAGCAATTTTTATTTAGTTCTTTGCAAAATTCATGGAAGCCGCAAGAGGCGTTCAAAGGCAATTTGTAATTACAACTACCTGCGCCTCTTTCTTATTGAGAAAAGCAAAGCCGAAAGCTAATTAAATTTTTCGAAGTTTGAATTAATATCCTTGAGGCTGTTTCAGAAGCCTCTAGCCTTCCACCTTCTATTTCGTTCTTTTCAGCTTCATGAAATAATGCCTCTGAACTC
>JAJPXW010000287.1:0-3688 GCA_021205255.1 Burkholderiales bacterium | reverse complement strand
AACTCGCACTGGTCTGGATCGTGAATGTTTTTAAGAGGGCATTTTGAGGCTAGTTCTAGCAAAGCCTCTTTCATCTTTTTAAGTTCTTCCATCTTTCGGTCGATTGATTCGATATGCTCCTTTACGATCTGATGGGCCTGAAGAGCTTGGTGGGTAACTGGCGTTTCGTTAATTCGAATAAGTGTTCTAATTTCGTCAAGAGACAGACCTACTAAGCGGCAGTGTTTTATAAACTGAAGACGTTTGGCATGCGTATCCCCATACTGGCGGTAATTAGAATCCGAACGAGGCGGATCTGGTAAAAGCTTTTCTTTTTCATAGAAGCGAATTGTTTCTGCTGGCAGTCCTGAAATTTTGGATAGTTCCCCAATCTTCATTCAAATTCTCTCAGTTAATAGGAATGAGTCTCTTTCCCATTTTAGGTTTATCGTGTTCTAGGATTTTGAACTTCACGTTTTATTTATTAATAAAAACAGTTGATTACGCCACTAATTAAGTACTTTCCCTAACACCGTTGACTCTGTACTTACTACAGAGTTGTAAATTTTCAACACTATAACAAACCATTGGAAATTTGACGTTATGGAAACGCTAAATATTTCAAAAAATATAAGCAGTATCACTGGAGGTGATCGCATTAACGGTCAGGCCAAACAAAAATCTGTTTGGCTTGGGAACTCAATCACAGACAAAAATGACTCTGCCCCTACTGGTCTGCATCAGAAAGAGGCTTCTAATAAAGAGTCTCAAAGTCAAACCCATCATCATGAACATGAACATCAGAGCGTTCAAACTCTAAATACTCATCACGACCATCATGAGGAACCTGCCCATAGTTACCAACACGAGCATCAGGAGAAAGTTGCTTTAAATGAAGATGCAGATGTCACTCATGTAAAACATGCCCACGAAGAATCGGCCGACAATCATGATCATGATCAGCATCATCATGAGGATAGCCATCATCACGAAGACCATCATCACCATCACGGGAATCACGACCATGGTTGCGAATGTCATCATGACCATGATGAAGAGATGGAAAATACTCTGGATACCGAATGGAAAATTCCAAGACTAAATACCAAAAAACAGGCATCCATTGAATCTTCTCTAAAAGCCATCCCTGGAGTCAAATCAATTTCCTTCGAAAAAGGAGTTATTGCTCTAACCTCTACCGAAGATGCCGTTGCTCTTATTGAAAAGGCTTTTAAAGAAGACCATCTTAAGGCTACTCGGAAAATAGATTCCAATAAAGACACTTCCCAAATAAGAATCGAGCAAATGGATTGCCCGACAGAAGAAAGCTTGATCAGGAAAAAGCTCAAGTCTATGGAAGGTGTCGGTGGTTTGCAATTCAATTTGATGAACAGGGTCCTTACAGTTTCCTATCCACATGGGAAGCTAGAAGAAGTCCTGGAAGCTATTAGGTCGCTTGACTATGATCCTGAACTTTTGAAAGCCGACGAGAAGCCAAAACTGACGGAATTTAAGCCAACTAAGATTCCATGGTGGAAATTTGGCGTTGGTATTGCGCTTGCCGCTGTTTCTGAACTTGCCGAATATGTCGGTTGGCCAGATGCTGTGTCGCTTGTCTTTGCTTTAGCCGCCATTCTTACAGTTGGACTTGGGACATACAAGAAAGGTCTAATTGCCTTTAAGAACTTCAATTTCAACATGAACGCCTTGATGACTGTCGCCGTCACAGGTGCGGTTCTCATTGGAAGTTGGCCAGAAGCCGCCATGGTCATGGTCCTGTTCGAACTTTCCGAAGCTATTGAACAGCTTTCATTGGATAAGGCGCGTGGTGCTATTCGTTCTCTTCTTGCCTTGGCTCCGGAAACAGCTTCTGTCCAACAGCCTGATGGAAGCTGGAAGAACGTAAAAGCCGATGCCATTGAGGTTGGCAATATTATCAGAGTTGAGCCAGGCGAGAGATTGGCGGTTGACGGCGTGGTTGTTAAAGGCGACACGACCATTAACCAAGCTCCTATAACTGGAGAAAGCCTGCCAGTTGAAAAAGGTCCAGGCAGCCAAGTTTTTGCAGGTACGGTCAACGAGAATGCTGAATTTGAATATAAGGCAACTTCTACGGCTCAGAACTCAATGCCGGCAAGAATCATAAGTGCTATTGAAACGGCACAAAGCTCAAGAGCGCCTACCCAGAGATTCGTTGATAGTTTTGCAAGAATTTATACACCATTAGTATTTGTGATTGCGATTGGTACTGCCCTAATTCCACCTCTTGACTTCCCTGCAGATTGTTTCAGTTGGATTTATAAATCTTTGAAATTGTTGGTTATCTCTTGTCCCTGCGCATTGGTTATTTCTACTCCAGTTACAGTAGTTACTGGATTAGCGACAGCGGCTAGAAGAGGTATCCTGATTAAAGGTGGCGTTTATCTGGAAAAAGGACGCAAACTTAAAGTAGTAGCCTTGGATAAGACAGGAACAATAACTGAAGGTCGTCCAAAAGTTCAAAGCTACGTTGCCCTAGATCCCAAGTCCAATCCAACTGAAGTTCTTAAAGTAGCTGCCACGCTGGCACAAAGAAATTCCCACCCGGTAAGTCAAGCTGTAGCACTGCTAGCGGCCGAAAAGATCCCAGGACAAACTTCCGAAGAAGTCGAAGGTTTTCATACTGTTCCAGGCCAGGGTGTTTACGGTCAGATTAAAGGGCAGGAATGGTATCTTGGAAATCTTAAAGGTCTAGAGAAGTATGGCAACTCTGAGGCCACTCCTAATCAGGATGCAATAAAGATTACTGAAAAAGGCTATTCTCCATTGTTCTTAGCTGAAAACGGCAAGCCAATTGCAGTTTTCGGAATTGCCGACCAGATTAAGGAACACTCTAAAGATGCTGTCAAGTGGTTGACCAAACTTGGTGTCGATACCGTCATGCTGAGTGGCGATAACGCCAAGACTGCGGAAAGGGTTGGTAAGGAAGTTGGAATCAAATCTGTGAAAGGGAATCTTCTTCCGGAAGACAAGCAAACTTTCATTCATGAACTTGCCCAGAAGAAAACTGTCGGCATGGTTGGAGACGGCATTAACGACGCCCCTGCTCTGGCCAGATCCGACATCGGTTTCGCAATGGGAGCGGCAGGTACCGATACAGCCATCGAAACGGCCGATGTTGCATTGATGGACGACGATCTTCGCAAACTGCCAGCGTTTGTTGAATTGTCGAAAGCGACTTTCTCCATTCTTTGCCAAAACATTTTCATTGCTCTAGCAGTCAAGTTAGCTTTTCTCATCTTGACTTACATGGGCTATGCAACTATGTGGATGGCAGTATTTGCAGATACTGGTGTTTGTTTAATCGTGGTTGCCAATGGCTTGCGCCTGTTGGGATGGAAGCCATCAAGTTAGAACAAATTTAAATTTGAACTTTACTGGGTCAGTTGTAATTTTCTAACTGGCCCTTTTAATTTTTTGAGATAGCAACGTAAGTGCTTAGTACATCTTCTCGAATTGTCATTAGCCAGAGATATCAACAGTGGGTAAAGGAAGGTACTACCATCATGAATCCTTGCTTTAGCTCTTTTGCAATTAACTCTTTAGAAAATAGTTTATTCTGGCACATCAAGATTTATTAAAAAGGCGTCTATAACATCTGATAAGCCTGAGATACTTCTTAAATTTCAAGAAGAAAGGACTTATTAGGAATTGGACTATAGATAAATGT
>JAJPXW010000296.1:4185-4570 GCA_021205255.1 Burkholderiales bacterium | reverse complement strand
CCTTTATAAAGCGTGTTACAAGTAATTGGATATATATTTATTCCCGCTTTCTGACTTGATCTAGGAGATCAAAAAGCAATGAAATATAAGAGGTTTTTGGCATCGGTTGCACCATTGCCAGTTAGGGTAATGGTGGCAGTAGTCTCATCAACCTGCACGTCCGACTCTTTATATAAGACTAGGAGCCGACTTCATAAGCAAAGCGCCAGTTGCAACTAAAGAGCTAACTTCTGATCTCGACAAGCTTTGATCTGAAACAAAAGTTCGAGCAAGAAATTTGCACTGGTTGCCAGCTTAGCCCGAACCCGATCATTTCAATGTTAACCAATTGCCTTTGAAAGAAGGAAAGCGGGTCTCACAGAAGTTGCAAGAATCGTTTGGTTTT
>JAJPXW010000296.1:0-4175 GCA_021205255.1 Burkholderiales bacterium | reverse complement strand
CAAAGGGACTTACGTAAATGACAAATCGTAGAAATTTTTTAAAGATAGCTACCGTTACTGGAGCTGCCGCCATCTTTCCAAATTCTCATGCCCTGGAAACTGCCATTGCGCCATCAACTACTGACTTAGCGCCAACTACGCCAAAGAATTCAGTTTCTCCATTTTGCGAAGAGCCTCTAGTAATGCCGGAAGGCAGTGTTCAATATGGAAGACCTCTTCCAGGAATGAGTGATTATGAAATTACCAAGACTTTCGCACCTGGAAAATCAACTTACGTAAAAGGAGTCTGCTTGAACGCTTCCCACTGGGGAGTGACAACGGTTCACGTGCATGGCGGAAAGATCCAAAGACTATCTCCTTTCTATTTAGACGAATCTCCGTCATTGCAGTTAGAAAGCTATGGAAGACAACCTTATAACGAAGCCAGAATCCGTTATCCAATGGTCCGGAAAAGCTTTTTGGAAAAAGGGATTGCTGCTGGCGGTAACGGCAGAGGAAGCGAACCGTTCGTACGTGTTTCTTGGGATAAAGCAGCTGAACTAGTTGCAGAACACATTAAAAGAGTAAATCAAAAATATGGCCCAACCGCTATTTATGGAGGTTCATATGGATGGAAGAGCCCAGGTCGGATAGGTAATGCCCATAGTTTGCTTCACCGCTTGTTGAATTTAGCCGGAGGGTTTACTGGCTATCTAAATGACTACTCAACTGCCTGCGCTCAAGTCATTTTGCCCTATGTGATTGGTTCCAATGGTGTCTATGATCAAGTAACTGCTTGGGACTTGATTCTCGCCCATACCCAATTAATTGTCTTCTGGGGCTGCGATCCAACCCTTACCAACGATATCGATTGGGTCACTACTATCCATGAAAACTTCAGTGGATTCGAACGAGTCAAAGAGGCGAAAATACCCTGTGTGGCGATAAACCCGCTAAAGCCCGATACAGCTGAATTCTTTGGGGAGCAATGCCAATGGATTGCTCCGCGTCCGGGCACTGACGTAGCTATGATGGCAGCCATGTGCTGGGAGTTGGAAAAGAGCGGCAAGGCCGATCACGAGTTTTTGAAAAAATACACCTACGGTTTTGATGAATTTCGGGATTATCTAAGCGGCAAGGAAGATGGCATTGAAAAGACTCCTGAATGGGCTTCCAAGATCTGCGATGTTCCAGCCAAGGACATCGTTAATCTAGCGCATGAAATGCGTGATAAATGTTCCATGTTAATGGGTGGTTGGGGTATCCAGCGAGCCCAGTACGGTGAACAAGTTCACTGGATGATGGTTGCCTTGGCCGCAATGTGTGGACATATTGGATTGCCTGGTGGTGGATTTGGATTTACTTATCATTATTCAAATGGGGGCGCTCCTACTTCCTGCGCACCATACCTTCCTGCGGTTTCAACAAATCCGAGCCATGCCCCTTACCTGCCCAGAATTCCAGTTTCGGCTTTCTGTGATTGCTTCCTACATCCAGGGAAAGTAGTTGACTATAACGGTCAAAAGATTACTTATCCGGATATCAAGATGGTATTGTGGTCTGGCGGAGATCCATATACACATCAGGAACAGACTAATAGGCTCATCGAAGCATGGAAGAAACCTGAAGTAGTGGTTGTTTGCGATTCCATGTGGACTTCTTCCGCACGATTTGCCGATATTGTCCTTCCAGCTTGCACAGGTCTCGAACGAAACGACCTCACCCGCAGCGGCTCTTACTCCAATTTGGGATATATAGCAATGCACAACGCAATTGAACCCCAGTATGAAAGTAGGAGCGACTATGAAATTTACAGTCTGATCGCCCGTAAGCTTGGTTTTGAAGATGCCTATACCGAGGGTCTTGACGACATAGGCTGGGTTAAACGCTTCTACGAGCAGGCTGCTAGCCAAGCTAAAGAGAATGGTAACCCAATGCCTGCATTTGAAGATTTTTGGAAAGGTGGCTTTGTAATATTCCCAGTTTCTGAGGAGGCAAAACACTACAACTACTTTGGAGATTTCAGAAAGAACCCGGTTACTAATCCTCTAAAAACAGAATCAGGCAAGATTCAACTTTATTCGCCTAAGATTGCATCCTATAAGTATGAGGACTGCCCACCCCATCCGACTTGGCTTGAACCTACTGAATGGCTAGGAGGTCAAATGGCCAAACAGTATCCATTCGCATTAATCACCGCAAAAAGCCGCTATCGCCTACATAGCCAACTTGATTCCACAGCCAGTCATAACTATGCCGATGTGGAAGAAAGAGAGCCTTGTTGGATCCATCCCGATTCTGCCAAGAAACTCGGAATCGAGAGTGGAGATATTTTGGAGGTCGAAAGCAAGAACGGACGAGTTCTTGCAGGAGCCATCGTCACGGACAGAGTTCGACCTGATGTAGTCGTTATTAGACAAGGTGCGTGGTATGCTCCAGAGAAACCTGGAGAGGTAGGCTCTTTGGATATTCATGGATGCGATAACGTTTTAACAACCGATATTCCATCCAGTAAGCTCTCGAGAGGCAATTGCGCCAATTCTTGGCTTGTAAAAGTCAAGAAGTATAAAGGCGAGTTAAGACCAATTTATGTTTGGCAGCAACCACGTTCTACAGTTTGAGTAGGCAGCTCGTGAATTTCTCTCTTTTCACTAGTAGACAATAACGTTATGTTTCACACCTCCAGGGGGAGATGGAAATACCCACCTCACCTGGAGGCCTCATGTACGACAAATACATAGTAACGCTCGCCGAAGAGGAGGTTGAAACACTTAGGAAAGTAGGTTCCGAAAGACTGCGCGACGCCAAGACGATAGAGAAGGCAAAAGCCCTTCTTCCAGTGGACAAAGGAAAGCTCACCGATGACCACTGGAGCACCACGCAAACCGCCGAGGCAGTTGGGCTGACCAAGCGGACTCTCATCAATAGGAAGAAGACCTTTGCCGGGGAAGGTCTCGACCGAATTCTCAATCCCAGGCCGGAACAGGCGCCCGGTAAAGTCCGACGGCGAGTTCGGCACCAAGACCGCCGCACTCGCCTGCGGCAAGCCCCGACGGTTGCAACCGCTGGACTCTGCAGCTGCTTGCAGACAAGGCCACCAAGCTGTGGTTAGCGAATACGGTCTCCGCAATGACAATCCGGAGGGCTCTAAAAAACAAATGGCGATCCGACTTGAGCAAATATTGGAAAATTCCGGAGCCTTGCAGGCCGATTACGTCCGCCCGAGGGAGGATGTTTAGGGGTCTGCTTTAGATTCTTAAAGTGCATACTCTGAGGATCCAATGGTGTGCAACATTTCACTCGCATGGAAGAGTTCAAAATAATTACCCCTCCTTACAGAACGTAATGTTCCATGATGTTTTAATTCCATAGATTCATCCTAATTTTTGTATTTTTATAAAGATGACATAGGCAGAAGAAAAACATTCAGAGACTGGACTGCGGTACAAAGAATGACTTAGGTTATCCAGGATTGACCGGCAAATTTAATCATTGGTTTGCCGATGAAGCCAAAACGGAACTTGAGGATATGGATCACGAAGTTACCATCACCTGAGTAGCAGAACCATATGATGTCAAAGAAGAAGCTCAGAAGATTCAAAAGGCTGACGTTGTTATTGTCCAAACTCCGGCTTGGTGGATGAGCCCTCCATGGACTTTCAAGAAATATGAAGACGAAATTTTCATGCAAGAAGGACTTTTCGGTACAGACGGCAGACATCTTGACAATCCAACACTAGGATATGGTACTGGTGGCATTCTTAAAGGGAAGCAGTACATGATTAGCTCTACTTGGAATGCGCCACTTGAAGCTTTCACTCTTTCGGGTGAGTTCTTCAACGGCACAGGTATTGACACCATCTTTATGCCTGTTCATAAAGCCTTCCAGTTCTTAGGATGGCTGGATAGCCAAGCTTCGTTGTCTTAGATATCCACAAAAACCCAACTCACCAGCAAGATTTGGAACGCTGGAAGGCTTTCTTAAAGAAAGTATTCGGTTAGCCCTACCATCTAAAAACAAGGTGGTAGAACTCATAGAAGCCTGCTTTCTCTAGCGAATTACAGATGGCAAGCTACTCATGTTATTGGCTTGCAATCCGCAGAAAGCATGCTTTCCACTGTGGTGGAAGCCCTAGCCTGAGATGCGACAGAGTTCCTAACTTCTCTAAGAGATTCTCACGTAAAAACTCTGTGGG